>NZ_JAOQIO010000077.1:0-284431 GCF_025567575.1 Paenibacillus baimaensis
AATGTATTATTACGTATTATTGGCGCCATAGCCAAGTGGTAAGGCAGAGCTCTGCAAAAGCTCTACCCCCAGTTCGAGTCTGGGTGGCGCCTCCATTTTTGTAACACTCGCCGGAGTGGCGGAATCGGCAGACGCACAGGACTTAAAATCCTGCGGTAGGTGACTACCGTACCAGTTCAAGTCTGGTCTTCGGCATACGAGAATTATCAAGAGTTGTTGGTTAAGCCTTTTGCAAGACAAACTTAAAAGCTTCTTTGATTCTTACCTGAATACAACATTCAGATTAGGTATCAAAGAAGCTTTTTTGTTATAGTAATGAAAATAGTTGACGCAAACTAAAATGTGATGAGGAAGTGATAGGTATGGTTCTTATAAGAGAATCTAGACAATCAGATAACCACGCATTGGCACAATTAATGGGTGAACTTGGCTATCCAACATCCGCAGAATCTATGCGCAAACGCATGAAAGCCATCGAATCAAACCCAATGAACGGTACTTTTATTGCCGAAATGGATAATTTAATTAAACCTGAGCGAGCTGCCGCACATGAATTTTACAAGAGCAAGGGATATGATATCAATGGGTATCGATTTTTAAAGAAGCTATAGATTAGGAAAGAGGGAGATGAATGATGTGGAATATGTTAGAGATTATGTGATGTATTCGGCTATTTTCGGTATTTTTAGTTTTAGTTGGTTTGGCTGGGCTCAGGAGAATCCAAGAAAAAGCTGGCGCAAGTATATAGGGATTGCTTCAGCAGCTCCACTTATATTAGGTTTAGTTGGTATCTACTTAAGTATTAAACATTGGCATGATCATACTGCTTTATCGGAACCAGGTGTGTTTCATAATTATTTGTATTTCGTATTTATTGAATTCTTTTTAGCAGCGATAGGTGCTTTTCTATTAATTAAATTTAAACGTAATGACTATACGGCCCCATGGATTGCATTTGTTGTAGGTGTTCATTTTTTTTGGTTAAAAAGTGTTTTTAAAGATCCAAGCTTGTATATATTGGCGGTACTCCTTATTGGAGTTGCATTCATTTCACTATTCGTATCTAAAAAGTTTAACATCGCTAATAGTGCTATAACAGGTATAGGCGCTGGTACCGTTCTGCTCTGCTTTGCGATATTAGGATTGGTTCGGTTCTTAATGCTATAAAAATTAAGGATAGTTAAAAGTTGAGGAAACAGTGGGGGTCTTGGAAGCCTGCATATTTGAAAATCTCACCCAAGGAAATGCCGGAGTTGTACCGGCAAACCTGGTACAGAGAATGATCCCTTCGCTAGTACCTCGATAACAATTTTAGGGGTCAAATAATAATTTGATGTTTTTTCTTCGAATAGCGGTTGGCGTAAGCTGATGCTACATATGAATCCGGTTTAATAATCGGCACCATACCTAACGATTGAACACGTAATACCATTTCCGCTACATATAAAGACGTTTTATTTTTAACGTGATCCGAGCCTGCGTCAATATGAATATACGATTCGAAAGAAGCTCCTTTATATACAAAAGGGAGAACGATATCCTCCATTTGCCGACGTTTTTCATCACTAAAATACAAAGCAATTTCCTCACTTAATGCGGTTTCGGTCGAAAGTTTTTCTTTGATCGAAGCAATGGCCCGTGGGATGATAACCTGCCGGTAGCAGGCCCATGCTCCATTACCAGGACGCTGGATCACAACACCCGTAATAAATTGTGTATAGCCTTGATGGACCTGGCAATCGGTGCCTATAATAAATTTATAAGCTGCTTTAGGATCTAGCTGAATAAAACCGATAATTCGCTCATGGACTTGCTTAAGGCTTAAGCCTTGCTCCGAAGTATTGCGAAACGTTAACGCATGGGTTAGCACATCATCTTGATTGTTCATGAAATTCACCTGTACCCAAGGCTCGGTATTCTTCCTCTCTTCTTATTATTTTGGCAGGAAAGGCGGAATCCAACCACTGCTCACGTAATCAAGTACGGTTATCACTTGGCTATACTCTATATATTATGATCGAAACAGCAGAATTTGAACCTGTGACCCCATGAGCCCATAGTTATGCAGGATTTAGTCAAAGCTGCTGCAGATCGATTTGAATTGTAAGGAGTGAAATCAAATCGTGGATGCTTGCAGAGAAGTTGGCTCGGATTAATATTCAAATTCAAGGTGCAATCAGAATAATCGATGTGTATGATGGCTCTCCATATGAGTGTAGGTTGCGGGGATTTAGTACTGGGTGCAAGAAATCTTGTGAAAAATATTTTGAAACACTGTGATAGAGGGTAAGATAATGATGGGAATGATTGAATAGTAATCAGCCATATGCTGGATATTGACGGAATGCATATCAGAAGGCACTATGTCTGAAAATAACGCATAGGCTGATCGAAGTTGGATTCAGTCGGGGACTACAAAATAATTTTTTCCAAATAGCTCAATGCTTGAATTTTCCTCTGTACATTGTTCTTGGCGTTCGACCAAGGAGTGGATGAATTCGTAAGCGGCGCGCTGATCATTTTCGTTCAAGCCTTCCAGCATACGAAATAGTTTTTCCTTATGGACCATGGTAAAATCCTCCTATCGAGTATTTTGAAAAACAGAAAAAACACAAGGCTAGACCTTGTGTTAATGAACACATCTATCCTTCCCACTTTCGCTTCCGAGGTTAGCTGACGGATTCGGACTGTGAGAATTAGCCCTACGACATGCACTCATGCATATCGATTCACCCCAATTACTTGGTTCCCCCGGTTTTCTATACAGAAAACTCAGCGATTATTATTCAAATATGAAATTATAAGAGTCAACGTTCTAATTATTACACAGATTCTTCAAAAGTGAAACACAAATTCTTTTTTCTACATAAATCGACTCACAGATATACTAATCGGGTGAAAATTGGTATGATGTATATATAGTTTAGAGTGGTACGGAGGGCAGCTCGTTGAACAGCTGGCTTTTTACAGGAAGAATAGGGGTTTGGTTAAATGTCTCGGATCTTGGCTCATTTATTTTTATTTTGCGATACGAATAAGGACAGCTCGAAGATACTAAGAATCACCCGATACGGTCATGGTGAGGAAGTCAGCGAACATGCCTGTGATGGGATCAGTTTTGAAATGGCCTCTTACGATAGCCTGAACATTATTGAAAATCAGGGCAAGCGTGCATGGTCGTTCATGCTGGAAGGCTGTACTTCTCATTATGAAGAGAAAAGTGCCAAATTGTATCACTCGAATGAATTGTATCTGCTATTTGAATTTATCGATTAGAAGTAAAAAAATGGTTATCAAGAAAAGGGGAACACCGAGAGTGCTGATCAAGTTGAATTTCACTATTAAAGGAAAAGTAGCCATCGAAAATTTTACCAACGATGAATTGCTTGAAATTTTTGCGCGGTATATCAATACGTTAACCAAGAAATATGCGGTTGATGCTGTCGTACCCGTCGAAGGAAATCAGAGCATTGTTGCGGACGGCTCTTTAAAAGTGACACTGGAAAATGTTAACTGTGACGTGGACACCTTCTTCAAGGAACTGGGCAGAGATATCAAAATTCCTTTAAAGAAAAGACTCGAAGGCAAGCTGGATAACGTATTTAAAACAGAGGTTGTCAAATAACGGAAGTATCATGAAATAAAAATCAGTACGACAACAGCATCTGTTGCTTGAGACAGATGCTGTTGTTGTATTTGCGTATAAAGACGAAGGGTAAGGAGTGTTCGTTATGAGTGAACGTGTGCCTGATAATCGATCTAATAGCCAGACAAAAACGATTCAAACAAGTTCTCCCACTACTGAGATGGGAATTGCACCTGTGATGGATTCGCACCAACTGACGCCTGCACGCATTTTGCAGCTGCAAAGCACGCTTGGTAATCGGGCCGTTCAGGGCTTGGTGCAAAGAATGCGTAATGATTCTTCTGTCATTCAACGGGCAGGAGGGGCAGGCACGGCGACTCCTACAGGCGGTAC
Organism: Paenibacillus baimaensis; assembly: GCF_025567575.1. NCBI lineage: Bacteria > Bacillati > Bacillota > Bacilli > Caryophanales > Paenibacillaceae > Paenibacillus > Paenibacillus baimaensis. The sequence continues at coordinate 3,980 of NZ_JAOQIO010000077.1, forward strand.
AGCAGTCACCCCAACCGTTCCTTCAATAACGCCTGCCGAGCAGCGTAAGTTGGATTTGGAGGCGGAGCGCGATATTGTAGTTCCAGCGTTGGCCGTACAAGCTCTCGGGGAAGTGAGAGAAAAGGTCAAACAGGAAACGACTGCCTATTTGAAAACGGATTCGAAAGCAAAGGGCATACGTGAGAGTGTAACCAACAAAGCGATTGCAGATGTGAAATCAAATATCGATGCTGACGTGACAGCATCGGCTAACGAGAAGGCAGACGCCAAGAAGTATGCGGCTCAGCATGCTGAATCCAGTGGAGCTGTTGGCAAGGCATTAGTGGCTTATGCCGAGGAGCTGACAACGGCAAAGGTTGCCGATGATAATAAGACAGAGCTAGAGAAGAAAGCCAAGGAAGGCTTTGAACTGGTTGTACCGAAAACCAAGGTAGCCCTTGATATTCAAAAGAGCAAGGCTGCTGAGGAAGCAAAAAAGAAAATGGATACATATGCCAAGACCTTAATCAAGACGTATAGCGGCACATCCAAATTGGAAATCGTCAGAAATGCAGAGCAGGACAATACCTTTATAAATACCAAGGTCAACGTGGGTACGGCGGGCAGCGAGGAGATTCAGAAGCGGCACAGCTTGGATGGGGGTCTTGCTTTTACAGCAGAGTACGAGAAGGTATACCAAGATGTGTTGGTAGCGCCAATGAAAAAGGCGGCATTACTTAAACTGGGCGTAGGCCGCAGAGAATTCCGCAGATCTAAAGAATTGAACGAATTCCGTCAAAAGCTTAAGGACAGTGCGCGCGAACAGGCACGTGCAGATATTGATTCGGATATTGACACGAATTCGCTAACGGCAAGCAAGGGAGAAATGACGAAGCAATACTATGCGATGGCTGCTAAAACGAAGGCTTATGCAAGCTCCAAGGTTTCAGTTGATGCCGTGATGGGTACAGAGGCTGATGCCATTGTGGAAAAAGTAGTACCCAAAATAACCACAACTGAGGGGCTGAAGCAGGCGGGTAAAACATCCGCGTATGATATAGCAAGAGAGAATGCACAAGCAACTGACAAAATCAAGGCAGCGGCGGTATCGGGAGCTACACTGAAGGCAACAGAATTGTTAAAGGAGAAGAAAAGCGAAGCGATCAATGATGCCAGAAAGCTGACGAAGGGAGATAAGGAAGTTGCAGGATCAACTCCCGATGCGGCTAAGACGGCTGCAATCAATACAGGTGTCAAAACGGAAGTCACCCGAGATGAAATAGGCAAGAAGGCTATTAAGGAATCTGTAACGGCCGACAATTTAAGCAGCGGATTTGCGAAACTCGGCAAACTGATTGATATTTCCACGCCGAATGCCGGAGATGCAAGCTCCTTCGATGTTGAATTGAAAATTCCGTTTGCATCGGCCAGCGGCGGCGGTCAAGCTTACTTCTTGTTCGGCTTCGGGGGCGAGGCCGAGAGGGAAAGTGACGAATTATCGGTCAACACCCAGATTACATTAGGTGCTGGTTTTCAAACCTTTGGTTTTGATGCCAATTTCCGTTTAGGTCTGTTTCTGGAAGCCAAAGGTAAAGACACCACGAATGTGATGAATTTGCTCTCTTATGGTTTGTACAGACAGGTACCGCAAAGCGCAGCCGAATATTTCTGGGGCCAAGGCGGTAAATCAGGCGAATCAACACGGATTGAAGCGGAAAAATGGGCCATGATGATTGAAGAGCAGGATATGAGCGGGGACGGCTCGGTCGATGTTGGTTTACTTATGAAAATTGCAATGGAGGCCAATGCAGGTGTTGCCGAGTTTTCCGCGGAGCTTGCGTACAAACGGCTTAGCCGTTACAACAAGGAAGTCATTGCAGAGAAGGGCAAGGATGCTGCAGGCGTTAAGCTTCCAGCAAATCTGCGAGGAGACAGTATCGGTAAAGGCGAGATTCGAAACGTAGTTGATGCTGCGACAGAGATTGAGGTTAAATTCGGTAAGGACAGCGTCGCCTTTGGTCTTGAGGGTTCCATGGTTTTTGTGAGGACGGGTGACGATTTAAGAATAAGAGAGCTGAGTCTTGAAGCTTCCGGTACTGTACCATCGCAATTCGGAGAGGAGAGCGGCGAGTTCACACGGATTGCATCGAAGATTTCAGCAGCCTGCGTAGGCAGCGGCAAGAATCTGATTGCTTTATTGAAAAAGACTGCGAATCAGGAGTCAGATAAAGGCAAGCGAGCTGTGGGGACTGCGCTCGATTCCGGCAGTGATGCGTTGTTCATGGGGGATCATTTTGACCAGATAGGTGCAAGCCTTGCAGAGAAAATTCAAGGTGACGAGACCGTAAATGACACGATTCGCAGCTGGGTTACAGGCGATGAGATGCGCTCCAGCGCATCGGAGACGGTGAACAAGATCGGATTGTCCAACGCGCTTAAATTTGCATTATCGTTTGAGAAGAAATGGAACGCTGCGGGTGTCGGGGGAGATTGGGAGGTTGCTCTTGAGGCCAGCCAGGTGAAGTCGATGGAGGTTGATGCCGAAATTGTCAAGGTTGCAGTGGAGAAGTCCAAGCGACTGGGCAAAATTGGTCTTGCCAGCAAGGGCGGCGCGCTGAGCGGTTCGGCTGAGGCGTTGGGCCATGAGATTGCCTAGGATACCAAGCGATGGCAATTCGCAATTTCAAAAAATTCATATCCAAAGATTACGATAAAGGATATCGATGGTGGTATATAGCGATAATGAGACTTAGGAGGAAGCAGATGGCGGATCATGGAGCAAATACCGAAGTAGAGTCAAGATTGGAGCTGGATCATCCGCTGACGTTCACAACATTAACAGGCGACCCCATACATGCTCGTTTGAAGCGGTTGGCCCTGGCCACAGGGGATAATCTAGCGACTTGTACGATCGGCTTTGAAGTGGAATGGTCAACGTATGCGCTCATACTTGCAGGTGATTGGTTTGGTATGTTCTCTGCAACGAGAGAAGGTACCACTGCTGGGCTTCTGGATGAGGGACAGCCGGTTGAACTCCAGGCATCGTTAAGGCAAAGCCTGCTCAAGGCTGTATTGCACAATCAGGCTGATGTAGAGGATATTCTAAAGACCTTGCTGCAAGAACAAGCTGATGGCGTACTTCCACTTAGAATGAGTGAATGCTGGTTAATAGAAGAGGTTAAGCAGTTAGTCGAGCTTCCTGATGAATTGACGGGTGGCGTATTGAAGCAGGGTTATCGCACCCTATGGGCGGATCAGGGAGTTATCAAGTCGGAGGAAGCTGATCAATCGGTTGCAACATTGAACGAAATCGTGGAAAGCTACCTGACCCGTCTGGAATGGAGCTATGAACGCATTGACGACGCAATTCTTCGATTGACCTTTCGAGGAGATCATGGACAATGGGTTGTCCTTGTTCGTACAGATGAAGAAAAGCAGTTATGTATCGTATATTCGATTTACCCGCAGTTGGTAACCGAGCCGTATCAAACAGCTATGGCTGTGTTTCTGAATCAGGAAAATTATGATTTGGCTGTTGGCAACTTTGAGATGGACATGTCAGATGGAGAACTACGGTATCGTACAGGAATTGATGTAGAGCATGGTCGTTTGACGAGTGAGTTGTTTGGACAGCTGCTTACAACGAATATAGCGATCATGGACGAGTATTTTGAGCGAATTGCTGAGGAAATGAACTAGATCCAAGCGGGCAATGATCGCATTCTACATAGATAATAAGAGGGAACACGAAAATTGATATGGAACACCTGTTGATAAAAACGGGTGTTTTTTATGTTTTTTTATTGACTTTTATACAGCAGGCGTTTGATTATCAACAAATTTCAAATCATCACTTGGTTATCGCTCCGAATAAAGGTAAAATAGAGTTAATGACGACTATATCCCTATCCTAATGGAATGAAATTATTGGAGGAACGAAAGATGAAGTATATCAGCACCAGAGGCAATGTGGAAGCAAGAGGTTTTATAGAAACAGTTCTAATGGGACTTGCTGACGATGGCGGTCTGATGATCCCTGAGGAGATCCCTGTGGTTTCAGCGGCGACCTTGAAGGAATGGGAAGCTTTAAGCTATCAGGACCTATTCTTGAAAATTTTCTCTTATTATACGAATGATGAAATCCCTTACGAGGATTTAAAGGATATGGTAGCTAAAAGCTACTCCAGCTTCCGTAATCCGGAAGTGACGCCTGTACAAACGATTACCGATAAACTCCATATCCTGGAGCTGTTCCATGGACCGACCTTCGCATTCAAAGACGTTGCTCTGCAATTTATGGGCGAGCTTTACTCGTATATTTCCAAGAAGCAAGGCGAGATTATTCATATTCTCGGCGCGACCTCGGGAGATACGGGAGCTGCAGCCATCCAGGGAGTTCGCGGTAAAGAAGGCATTCGTATTTGTGTGCTGCATCCGCATCTCAAGGTGAGTAAGGTGCAGGAGCTTCAAATGACAACCGTCAATGATGCGAATGTGTTGAATTTAGCGGTTAAGGGCAACTTTGACGATTGCCAAGGGGTCATCAAGGAACTGTTTGGTGATCTGGATTTTAAAGGCAAGCATCATTTGCGGGCTATCAATTCAATCAACTTCGTGCGGATCTTGGCACAAACCGTTTATTACTTCTATGCGTATCTGCAGGTAGCCAAGCAGCAAAAGCTGGAGAAGATCAATTTCAGCATTCCGTCAGGTAACTTTGGCAACGTGTTCTCGGGTTATTTGGCCAAAAAAATGGGGCTTCCGATCAACAAACTCATTATTGCCACCAATGAGAACAATATTTTGGAGCGTTTTATCAAAACCGGCGTCTACAAAAGCGGTGATTTCCTTAGCACGCACAGTCCGTCTATGGATATTCAGATTGCCAGCAATTTTGAACGTTACTTGTATTATTTCTTGGGTGAGGATTCGCAGAAGGTATCCGAGTATATGAAGAAGTTCCAGCAAGAAGGGCAAATTGTGATTGATGCCGAAGACCTGAAACGGGTACAAGCTGAGTTCTCCGCCCATGGTGTGAAAAATGCCGAGTGTTTGGAGATTATCGGAAAATACAAGGCCGAGCATGATTACTTGCTAGACCCGCATACGGCTTGCGGTATAGCGGCATATGAGACGTTTGGTAACGACAATGAGGTATGTGTATCCTTTGCAACCGCACATCCTGCGAAATTCGACGAAGCCATCCGTCTGATTGATATTAAGCAGCAATTCCCGGCTGAGATCGAGCAGTTGCTTTCCCTGCCTCAGTATCAAACTATTGTGAATAACAGCAAGGAAGAAATTGTTGCACAGCTTGAAGCGTTCTATAACCGTGCTTAGGATTAAAGCATCTCTTGTATCTGTAATATAATTAGGCGAACGTCGGGATTCGGTGCAACCGTGCTCTGCGTTCGCCTTCTTCATAACCATAAATATCTCAAAACGATTGAATTGTTTAAATGAAGGGTTGGAATAAAATCTCTATGTCTGCAAAAACCAATGCTTGTCGAATATTGGACGCTCTCCATATTTCATACACGTTACATGAGTACGATTGGGACGAAGATCAGCTGGATGCTTACACTGTAGCCGATAAGGTCGGCTTGCCGGCGGATCAAATTTATAAAACGCTTGTATTGCGCGGTGATAAAACGGGGATTATGATGGCCTGTATTCCTGGCGATGCCGAGCTTAACTTAAAAAGCTTAGCCCAGGCAAGTGGGAATAAGAAGGTCGAGATGGTTGCCGTAAAAGAAATTCAAGCTTTAACCGGCTACATTCGTGGAGGAGTCTCACCTCTTGGTACCAAGAAAAAGTATCCTTTTTATTTAGCGTCAGCTGCTACGAGCGTAAATCCTGTCAGCATCAGTGCAGGTCGCCGCGGCTTGCAAATATTTCTTAAAGGTGAAGATTTGGCTGCCGCCTCTGAAGCTATTCTAGTAGACATCACAAGCCATTCATAATACGATAATGTAGACGTATGCAGAATCTTTAATCCCATAATTGAGGAGTGATTGTCCGTGGATTATGTAACTTTGGGTAGGACCGGTTTACAGGTAAGCGTCATGAGCCTGGGGGCTGGCGGAAGCAGCAGGTTAGGTATGCAAACGATTAAAAGTGAGCAGGAAGCCGCTACGATTGTCGCAAAAGCGATCGAGCTGGGCATTAATCTGATCGACACAGCCGAAGCCTATGGCACAGAAAATGTAGTGGGGGCAGGTCTGCAGCATGTCCCAAGAGAGTCCGTATACATATCCACCAAGTATTCGCTTCAACATAATAAGGTATTAAAGAGGCCAGAGGATTATGAAAAAAGTGTCGATCAAAGCTTGTCCAATTTGAAAACCGATTATATCGATATTTATCATTTGCATGGTGTGGCTGCTGATGATTACGCATATGCGGTAGAGCATTTGGTACCGGAAATGATCAAAATGCAGGAAAAAGGTAAAATTCGTTTTCTTGGTATCACTGAAGCTTTTGGATCAGACCCTGCTCATCAGATGCTGCATCAAGCTATTCAGGATGATTGCTGGGATGTGATGATGGTCGGGTTTAATATGTTAAACCAGAGCGCACGGGCTCAAATTTTTGAAGCTACGATCGCCAAAAATATTGGAGTTCTCGACATGTTCGCGGTACGGAGAGCCTTGTCACATCCCGAGGCATTAGCTGAGATTATTGCGAGCCTGCTTGCCGAAGGAAAGCTGGATCCTGATAAGGTCAACCCAGTCAACAGCCTGGATTTCCTCGTGCATCAGCATGGTGCTGAAAGCATCATGGATGCGGCTTACCGCTTTTGCAGATATGAGCCGGGCATTCATTCCGTGTTGATGGGAACGGGCAATGTACAGCATCTAGCGGATAATATTGCATCGGCGAACCGACCTCCACTGCCAGAGGCTGATATTCAGAAGCTGAAGAATATATTTGGCACGATTGATAGCGTGACGGGCAATTAAGCTGACGCACACGTGCTGGAGCAGCTCTACCGACGAATATTATCCAATGAATGTAAGAATCGGCTGCGAGGATGTCTAAAGCTTTTAAATAGGGGTGCACGGATGTCGAATGTATTCAAACCAGAGACAAATTTGAAAGCCAAACCTGCCTTCGATTCGGGAGTAACGAAGGTCATGATATTGGCTAGTGTATTGATCGTGTTTTCGATTGTGCTAATCGGCACATTTGTGTATTTCTTTACAGAAAACGAAGTCGTCAAAAAGTTGAAAAGCCGTGATCTCGAGACGATTGCCGAGTCTATCTCGTCCAAGGTAGATGCAAGGATTGATAAGGAAATCGAAACCTCTTTGGTGTTTGCCAACGATCCTACTCTATTGAAATGGCTGCAGGAGGGGGAGAACAATGCGACGCTTGAGGCCATGGTTCACCAAAAAACGAATTATTTGCATCAAAAACTGGGCTACAGCACGACTTTTATAGCAAGCACGAAATCAAGGCATTACTGGGATGAAAATGGAAAGATAATTGATACGATAAGCGAGCAAGATCCTGATGATAGCTGGTTCTTTGATTCCATCGCACTCAAGAAGGCCTCCTCGGTAAACTTTGATTACAATAACGAGCTTAAAGATACGTTTGCATTCGTGAACGCATTAGCGGGTCCGGTGGACGCGCCCCTGGCGATTGTGGGTGTAGGGATCAATCTTCATGAGCTGTCCAATAATTTTGCTTCCTACAAGGATGGTAAGGGTATCAATCTGTGGCTGATCGATAGCAAGGGATCGATTTATTTATCCGATGTGTATGAGCATAATGGCAAAAATATCCGAGATGTGATGATAGACTCAGCCTCCAGCGACGTGCTCAAGCAGTTTGATACAACGATGCGAATTTTTGAATATGATTCCAAATCGGGCGAGCGGATGGATCTGATCAGCTACCCATTGAGATCGACGGATCTTCATCTGCTTGTTGAGGTGGAACGCAATGAGACGGTGTCTTTCCTGCGGACGATTAAATGGAATACGGTTCTGGCCGTGGCCGTTTCTATGGTTTCGATTGTGTTCTTCTTCTATTATATATCCTGCAAGCTGGCCAATCCTTATAAACGAGCTATTCTGCTAAATCAGGAACTGGAGAAGCAGGTGATGGAGCGCACGAAGGAATTGTACGAGCGCAATCAGGAAATACTGGACAGCATTAATTACGCCAAGCTGCTGCAGGAGTCCGTTTTACCGAAGGAGCAGCAGTTAAAGGTATTGTTTAATGAGCATTTTGTTATTTGGCGGCCGCGGGATGTCGTAGGCGGTGACTTTTACTGGTCGAAGCAATTCGGAGAACGGACGCTTGTAGCTGTTGGTGACTGTACAGGTCATGGTGTTCCCGGCGCATTCATGACACTTTTGGCTGTATCCGCACTCAACCGTATTGCAGATAGCGGTGAGATAGAGGACCCGGCATCGATTTTGAGTCAATTGAATCGCCTGTTGAAAGAAACACTCGGTCAGGATGGGCATGAAGGTGTGACTGATGACGGGCTGGATATCGGGATTTGTGCCATTGAACCGAATAGTGTCATATTTGCAGGGGCCTCCTGCACCTTGCATCGCGTGGATGAGGATGGGGTATTGCAATCATGGAAGGGCAACCGCAGAAGCGTGGGTTATCGTAAAACCCCTTCCGATTATGAATATACAAACCATATGATGCCAGAAGGTGAGGCTCGTTATTATATGACTACGGACGGCTTCTTCGATCAAAATGGCGGTGAACGCGATTATTCATTCGGTAAAAAACGATTCGCGGATATGATCGTTCGTTACGGGAATTTGTCCCTGATGGAACAGAAGGAATCGTTCCTCCATGAGCTGGAAACGTATATGGGCGCTGAAAGACAGCGTGATGATATTACGGTGCTATCCTTTCGAGCTGCCGATCAGATTGCTGCGGGAGCGGCAGTAGAAAGTACAGAAGAGGGAATATAGTGGATCTGATAGACTTCAAACATACGAGGAGACTATTGACATAGACTGTCATCCAGCCCCATCCTGTGCTATATTTAAAATGATGGAAAGTCTGCATGAGCATACTTGTGACTCATTGCAGGCTTTTTGTTATGCCAATGTGAACAAAGCTTTTAATAGAAATGGAGTGATAGCAGATGAAGAAATTCAAAAAGACTTATATCGAAATAACGAGCGTGTGCAACTTGGCCTGTACCTTTTGCCCGCAAACGAAGCGACAATCGAATTTTATTAAAATAGATGCGTTCACTAAAATTCTTGATGAAATTAAGCCGCACACGGATTATATTTATTTTCATGTAAAAGGTGAGCCTTTGCTTCATCCCCGGATCGATGAACTGCTGGATCTGAGCCATGAGCGAGGCTTCAAGGTCAATATTACGACCAATGGCACCTTGATCACCAAAAACAAACATAAAATTTTACCCAAGCCTGCGCTTAGACAGATGAATTTTTCATTACACAGCTTTGACGGGCATGAAGGCTCGACAAATAAGGAAGCCTATATTATGAATATTTTGGATTTCGTGAAGGAAGCGGTCGCTACGACCCCATTATTGGTTTCACTGAGGCTGTGGAATTTGGATACGGACAATACCACTAACCTCGAAAGAAGCCGAAATCGCGAAATTCTTGAAATGATTGAAAAAGCATTTGAACTTGATTTCAAAATCGAAGAGAAATTTGTGCGCGGCAGCGGACTGAAAATTGCAAAGCAAATTTATTTGAATCAGGATCATGAATTTCAATGGCCGGATTTAAAGGAAGATGAGGATGAGGGCAAGGGCTTCTGTCATGCGCTGCGCAATCAGGCTGCGATTCTGGTAGATGGTACGGTGGTACCTTGCTGTCTCGACGGAGAAGGTGTTATCAATTTGGGCAACATTAATCAGACCCCTTTCTCAGAGATTGTAGAGGGAGAACGTGCCAACAATTTGTATAATGGTTTTTCCCGAAGAGAAGTCGTGGAAGAGTTGTGCAGAAAGTGCGGTTACCGACAAAGATTCAGCATGTAGCAAAAGCGAGAGGAAGTGAGTCCATGTTCGCACGAAGAGAAAGTTTAAAGGAATATATCACCCTGTATCCGATCACAGCTCTATTGATTCTTGTGAATATCGTGGTGTGGGGACTTATGGAGATATTCAGCTTATCCCAGAACCCGAACGTAACCTTGCTGCAATTCGGTGCAATATTTGATTTGCCGAATATGAAGGCGGAGGTTTGGCGTTATGCAGCTGCGATGTTTATTCATATCGGGTTTGCGCATTTGTTCTTTAACAGCTTTGCTCTCTATGTGTTTGCAGCGCCGCTGGAGCGCATGCTCGGTAAATGGAGATACCTGCTGACTTATATCGTATGTGGTATTACAGGAAATATATTCAGTATGTGGCTGCATAAGGATTATTTTGTCTCGGCTGGTGCATCGGGAGCGATTTACGGGATATATGCTGCGTTTTTATTTTTGGCGATATTTCGAAAGGACATTATCGATTACCAGACCAAGCAGACGCTTCTCGTTATTGTAGGGATTGGGTTCGCGAACTCTCTGTTCGTTCCCAACATCGATATCTATGCCCATCTGGGCGGCTTTGTTGGCGGTATTGTGATGATGGCGTTAATCGTGTTATCGATCAAAAGAAGACATCGCAGAGCATAGCTGCTATCTTGAACAAGGTGAGGAAAGACATGGGTTGTCACCACCTGGATTCTTCTAATTGTGCATGTTTCATCTTATTGAGCATTGACTTGTCCGCCCTAATCGTTGTACTTTGAACAATGAAAGGGTGAAATTTACATGAGGAACAAGTGGGGAAACCGTCTTGTATTTGCTTATCTTCCCGTTTTCATTCTGGTCATTATCGTGCTGCTGTGCATATTTTTTGTCATCACGAGTGAATTGTCCAAGCAGCAGGCACTGAAGGCGAACGAGATCTATGCTGAAAATACGATGCAATATGTCGATTCCAAGCTGCGATCGGTTGAACAATATATTGTGCAGACCTTTCTCGATGACCAGTCCGTCATCGACTTTTATAGTGTATCTCCATCCAGTCCCAATCGTTATCTCAATGACCGCGACGTGTACAAAAAATTGATCCTGATGCGCGAGAGCTTTAGCGAGATTGATTCGGTTTATTTGTATCGTAACCGTGATCAGATTGTTTTAAGCAATACGTCCATGATGCCACTTGATCAATTCGCCAATAGCCAATATTTGAAAGCTTTATTAGCCGCTCCTGCTGACAATCGTTGGAGCATTGGTCGCGAGTATATCGATAACAACGATATAACCACGCCTGTCGTGTCCTTGGTTAAGCGAATGCCACTGCCACTTGGTACAGACGGAATACTGGTTGCTAACATAAAAATAAACACGCTCTCAACGCTTGTCAGTAATGTATCCCGCTCCAAATTGAGTTATGTTCATCTGTTGGATGCGAATGAAGAATACATCATTGGGGATGGTGGCACATTCGAGGAACAAGACGGAGCAGACCGAAAAGATTTTACTGTAATGAAATCGGAATACACAGGTTGGACGATCCGCAGCGGATTTGTCGACGGAGTCGCTTTTCGTTTTCTATCGAACCTGAATGTATTTTGGTTGGTCATCGGGGTCATTACAGTGCTCGCTGGCGCTATATGGATCATATATGCGAGTCTGCAGAACTACAAGCCGATTCAGTCGCTTCTGGATCGGCTTTCATCGGTTCCACTACAGAAACCGCACATACTGGGTCAGGTCAAGCATGATGAATTCAAAATTATCGACAATTTGCTGGATCATCTGCTGGAGCAATTCGGTAAGTATCGGATCGAGAATGATGAGAACTTCAACTACCGTCGTCGATATTTATTTGAAGAGCTGCTGACTGGGACGCTGCTCAGGCAGGAAGGGGTCCGGGAAAAGGAGTATTTACAATTCGGATTTCAGGAATCGTACGATCAATATATAGTGGCCATTATCGAGATCGACAAGTATGCTTCTTTTACGTCCACTTACAATAATAAGGATCAATATTTGATTAAATTCATCATTGATAATGTCGTTCAGGAGCTGAATAACAGCACAGGCCTCCTGATCTGTCCAGAATGGATTGAGAAGCACAGGCTATGTATTGTTTGTCAATTGTCCGATGAGACCACAGCCGCCGATACGTTCTTGGACATCATGCGCAAAACGGTAGATTGGATCGGTAAAAATGTAGAAATTACAATAACATGCGGACTGGGTACGCAGGTGTCGGGCATTCATAGGGTATCCAGCTCATATGAGGAAGCATTGGAAGCTCTTGGCTATAAGCCGACATTCGGAACCGGCAGTGTCATTGCATTCACGGATATCGATAGCAAGACAGGCGAAGAAATATTCAGGTCTCTACCGTATATTCGTGAGCTGGTCCACTTTTACAGACTTGGTGAACCCGAATGGCAACGCCATTATAGCTCTTTGTTTGCGGAAATTCGCATTCAGCTCTTTTCACGCGAGCAGGTTGCCAATTTGATGAATTATTTGTTATTCCACTTTTACAAGGAAATGTCGGGATTATCGGCGGAATATTTGGAATGCTGGCGAGAATATGCCATGAATCCAATCAACGAATGGATTACGACCTTTGACACCGTGGAAGAATTGGAGGCAGAGCTGCAACGTATATTGGAGGACGCCCGAAAGAGGTTGGACGAGCTTCGCGCGCAGCGCAGCCAGCATGAGTTGATTGATCAAATGAAAACGTATATAGAGAACGAGTTCAACAATTCCGACTTTTCGCTTGTCATGCTGAGTGAGAAGTTTAAGCTGACTCCGAACTATTTAAGCCGCTTGTTTAAGGAAGAATTCGGTGAGAAATTTATTGATTACTTGGCCAGCCTGCGTATTGAGGAAGCCAAGCAATTGCTGGTCGAAACCTCGGCGCCGATACAGGACATCGGAGAGCGAGTTGGCTATACGCATACGTTTTCATTCATCCGTGTATTCAAGAAACTAGTAGGTCGAACGCCTGGCGATTACCGCAAGGAGTTCCGGCAATTATAATCGTACAATGATGTCAACGACCGGATCAGGGAGAAATCAGCAAACTCTCTGCTTGACCGGTTGTTTTTTTGTTTGTGGATTGGGATTGATGTCAAACCTTACATGATAAGATAGGTATAAACTCAGGCCTGATGCGGATTGTTGAAGTTGTGCATGGAGTGTAAATGTGTGAATTGCCGTGTCAGCAACCTTCGGTGTAAGGTGTAATTGTGATCGGAATAGAAACGATGACAATCCGATACTACGCTCAGCAGCGCAACATAGGAGGTGAAGTCTCATGCGAGTATCATCCAAACAAACCGCTTTGGACATGTCGGTCGGAACAAGAGATACGAAGAAGAAGCGGAGCCACAAGTACTTGAAGCAAAATATTCCGCTGTACATCATGCTCGCTCCGGCTATTTTATGTTTTGTCATATTCAAGTATGCGCCGATGGGCGGGATCGTCCTTGCTTTCAAGGATTATAGCTTTTGGGATGGAATCTGGGGAAGTCCATGGGTCGGATTCAAGCATTTTGATTATTTGTTTAACAACCCGCAAGGCTGGAAAATCATCCGTAATACGTTCGTGCTAAGTTTACTTAGCTTTATCGGGTTCCCATTTCCAATCATGGTTGCTTTGATGCTGAACGAGGTTCGGAAGATGTGGTTTAAGAAAATGGTGCAAACCCTGCTGTACTTGCCCCATTTCCTCTCCTGGGTTATTGTCGGAGGTATCTTTATTACCTTGTTTTCACAGGATTCCGGTATGGTGAACGACATTCTGGATAAGCTGATCGGCGAACGGTATCCCTTTCTCTACAAGCCGTTCACCTGGATCGCCGTGTATCTCAGCTCAGGTATATGGAAAGAGGCCGGCTTTTCGGCAATCATTTATTTGGCGGCGCTTACGACGATTGATCCGAGCTTGTACGAATCAACCGCAATCGATGGTGCAGGCAAATGGAGGCAGGTGTGGCATGTCTCGCTTCCAGGCATTCGACCTACGATCATTTTGCTGCTGATCCTAGGGATTGGCCGTGTGATGGAGGTAGGTTTTGACCACATTTATGTAATGCAGAATCGGGTCGTTGCCGATATTTCCGAAGTCATCAGCACGTACACGTTCAAGACGGGCATTCAAGGGGGCGAGTTCGGTGTTCCCGCTGCGATGGGTTTGTTCGAGTCACTGGTAGGCTTCGTGCTGGTGTTGTCCGCAAACAGTATTGCCCGTAAATTCAACCAGAGCCTATGGTAATCCGGCATGAAAGGAAGTGGGAATATGAGAGAGACTTACGCGGAGAAATGGTTTAAAGCCTGTGTACATATCATTCTGCTGCTGGCGGCCGTCAGCTGTCTCATTCCGTTAATTAACATTATCGCAGTTTCGTTCAGTGATTCGGCGGCCATCTCTTCAGGGTTCGTCTGGTTATGGCCGATCCATTTCAATCTGGAAGCTTATAAAACATTGTTTCTCGGCTCCAGAGTCATCCCCTCGTTTCTGAACAGCTTGCAGATCACGGTCGGAGGAACGATTTTAAGCTTGCTGTGTACTACGCTTGCCGCCTATGCCTTGTCACGTACATACTGCTACGGTCGAAAATGGATTACGCTGGCCATGGTGTTTACGATGATGTTCAGTGGTGGGCTAATTCCCTTCTTTCTACTGATGAAAAGTCTGGGTCTGATCAACACCTACTGGTCACTATGGCTTCCCGGGCTTGTTGGAGCGTATAATTTGTTGATCATGCGGACCCATTTCGAAGGGATTCCCGTCGAGATCGAAGAGTCTGCTCGCATGGACGGCTGCGGTGAATGGCGGCTGCTTGTACAAATTGTGCTTCCGTTATCTTTACCTGTTATTGCGACGATTTGTCTATTTCTGGCTGTCGGCTATTGGAACTCCTTTCTGAGCGTTCTCATATTCATCAACGATGCGGAGAAGATGAATTTGACCGTATTCGTTCAGCAGATGGTGCAGAGTCAGAGTATGTTGATGCAGGCGATTGCTTTGCAGCCGGAAGATCTGGAGAATATGTCACCTGAGGCTGTGAAAGCTGGAGGTATTGTAATCATGACGCTGCCGATGTTGATCGTATACCCGTTATTGCAAAAGTATTTTGTAAAAGGTGTCATGCTTGGTGCGATCAAAGGATAAATCTTACAATTTCAGTAAGAGGGATGAAGAGATAAGTACGGATGCAAAAGAGATTCATTACTAACAAATGGGGGAAAACATATGGCGGTTAACATGAAGAAAAGTACGTTTATGACCATGACGGCTGTGCTGGCGGCGGGGATGCTGCTTGCTGCTTGCAGTAAATCGAGCGAGGAAGGAGGCAAAGCCACCGTAGCACCAGCCAAAGAGGGAGCGTCGGCAGCACCAGAGAAACGGGGCAAGATCAAGATGTCCCTGTACGACCGTGGCAATACTCCGCCAGCAGAAGGAACGATAACGAATAACCGCTGGACGAAATGGATTAACGAAAACGGACCAGCGGATGTTGAGTTTATCCCTGTTCCAAGGTTTGAATCGAAGCAGAAGTTTAATACACTGTTTGCCTCAGGTGAAGCACCGGACGTGATCAACGAATTTGAGACGGCTTATCGGGATCAGCTGTATAGTCAGAAGCAGCTGCTGCCGCTGGGGGATCTGATCAAGCAATATGCGCCGAATTACAGCAAAATGCTGGAGAAGTATCCGATTATGCGCCAGATCGGTACAAAGCCTGACGGCAAATTGTATGAGATAGGGCGGGTTATTCCAAGCACCGTACAAGTAGCCGTATTCATCCGCACCGACTGGCTGAAAAAGCTTTCGTTGCCTATCCCGCAAACGCCAGAGGATCTGCTGAAAGTAGCGAAAGCGTTCACAGAGCAGGATCCGGACGGCAATGGGAAGAAGGACACCTACGGCTATTCACTCGCCTATCTTGGGGATGAAGCGATTGATGCTATGCATGGCAATACGATGTTTATCAAAGATGACAAGCTGGTCGAAGACGATGCGAGAATGAAAGCAGCTGTTTCCTTCAAGAAACGACTGTTCGACGAAGGTGTTGTTGATCGTGACTATTTGACGGACAAAAACGGTGAGAAGGCCAAAAAAGACTTTTTGTCAGGTAAGCTCGGCATCTATGTGGCTGACAATGCGAACGTTGATGTATTAACGACGCTCCGCAGTACCAATAAAGAGGCGACGATTGCTCCGATGCTGCTGCCGAAGACAGAATTCGGACAATACACGATCCGTATGTTAAATCCGCTTCAGATGACGACGGTGGTTTATGCGGGTGCCAAGGATCCAGCTGCTGCTGTGAAAACGATTGACTTCATGCTGGCTGAGTCAACGTGGAAAATGTTGAAATTCGGCACGGAAAACGTACATTGGAAAAATGACGAGCTGGGATGTCCGAGACCGATTAATCCAGATGTCCGTAAAGCTGAAATCGGCTATAACACGGACTTGTACATGGTATCGACAACGATTGATTCCAAAGAGATATGTAACGTGCCTGTTGTTGATAAAAATATTCCGAATGCCGAGGAATGGTACAAAATCAGAAATGAAACACGGGACATGTACGAAAATCCTGCTGTGCCGCTGTACACATTGACACATGCTGAGCATATGCCTACGCTTCCGGCTGACTTGTTGAAAATCAATAACGATTGGACCCAGCAAAGCAAGGATCTTATTGCCAAGACCGTAGTTAGTGGAGGTAGCTTTTCGGTTGATCAAGCGATGAACGATCTCAAGAGCTTGAAGCAGAAGATTGGACAAAACCAGACCGTAGATTGGTATGCCAAATGGTATGAGCAGAACAAAAAGAATGCTTTTCTGACCAAGGACATTTATCAATTTCTGGCTAAGAAGTAATCGTTGCACGGATAGAGGAATCAGCACGCATGAACTTACCCAGGAAGCCTGTAAGCAGGTTTCCTGGCCATTCTACCACAAGAATCCAATAAACCAATAAAGCGACTTCACTAATGAAAGGGGTACGCCGTATATGGGAAATAAGCAAAGATTGTTTGGATTTCTTCTCATTCTAGGCATGTTGTCTTTAGTCGCAGTAAGTCAATGGAGCACGAATACAGCTAATGCAGAAGCGGTTGCTTCGCCTGAAAAGGCGGAATACGTACTGGATGAGGATTTTTCCATTCTGGCTACATCCTATGACTCCAACGATATCGTGGCTAGCGGTTGGGATGTAAGAAAAGCCGGTGGTTCGTTATCCTACAGCTACAACAACTGGTTTAAAATCAGTGACACCAGTAATTTGCTTCCGGTATCGATGACCAAAAAAATTCGTGAGCAGCATTCCGGTAGCATCACTCTGGAATATAGATTTAAAATGCCTTCGATTATGAATGGAGTAAAGTGGCAGCTTCGCAGTGGTGAAATTGAAGGGGTCAGCCTGTTCGTAAAGGATGGTAATCTGGTTCTGGAAACCGGCAATAGCGATTATCAACTCCAGGTACTAACAGCCAATGTCGAATATGGGGTTAAATTGATTGCCAATCTGGATGAAAACAAAGTACAGGTTTATGTCAACGGCGCATTAAAAGCATCTGAACAAAGCTTTACTCACCATGTAGCGCTTATTGACAATTTCCATGTGGCAACAGGTGATGTAACAACGGGCGAAATGTTTTTTGCACCGGTCAAGCTTCATAAAGGGTATGTCATTAACGAAAAGTTTATCTCCACCGTTGAAGGGCCGATTCCAGAGGACTGGAGCTCACAGCTTCATGGTGGAGCTGTTGTCGTTGAAAAAACGAATAATTCCAAGGCGCCGGATGTATTCAGCCTCAAAATGAATGCCGCCAATGCGGACGCAGAGATGAGCATAGGAAAATCGTTTCCATCCCAGACGGGGCATCTGGTTGTTGAGTACAAGGTATTCATGCCGGCCAAGATGGATGGTTTCTCGATGGCATTAAAGAATGGAGCTTCAACGGCCTTCCAATGGCTTACAAAGGATGGGAAATTTGCTTATACAAATACTAGCGGGCAAGATGTAGCTTTTTACGATTATATTCCCAACCTTTGGTATCATGTAAAGCTAAAAATGAATACGGTTACAGGAAAAGCAGACCTTTACCTGAATGGTAAATTGAAAGTAGAGCAGCTGGATATTCCGGCGAACAGCGTGAATTTGATCAACTTTTCCATAGCAGCCTCTAATAAAGGAAGCATGTCCTTTGACGATATTTTGCTGTACCAGGAGGCTGAAGAGCCGCAGGATTATGTTCCCGCACCTGTCCAGGTGAATAAGGAAGGGGATGCATTAGTAGGCGCGCAAGCCTGCTCCATGTGGAGAGAAGGGCAGCACCTGGGATGGGATCGAATTAATCCATACCCGGAGCGAGTGCCGCTGCTCGGATTTTATGACGAGGGAAGTCCGGAAGAAGCGGACTGGGAAATCAAATGGATGGTAGAGCATGGAGTAGACTACCAGATGTATTGCTGGTACAGACCGACGGGATCAGAGGGAAAACCGTTCAAGGAACCACGTCTCGGAACGTCGCTTCATGACGGGTATTTTAACGCCAAATACAGTAACCAAGCGGATTTTATGATTATGTGGGAGTCTTCGTCCTCCAAAGTGAGCGGAAGTGAAGATTTTAGAAATAATGTGGTTCCGTATTGGATGGAATATTATTTTAAAGATCCTAGATATGTTGTCATCGATAACAAGCCTGTCATTGGGATATTCAGCTATTCCAGTCTGAAGCAGAATTTCGGTGGCACTGCAGTAGCTGTCAAAGCAGAAATGGATTACTTGAGGCAGGCAGTTCAAAGCGCCGGATTTGATGACATTATTATCCTGATCTCCTCGGGCTCGGATGCTGCTCAGATGCAGGAAATGCAGGCTGCCGGATTGAATGCCGTATTTTCGTATTCGTGGGGGCAATTTGCAGGGAAGGAAACGCTGCAAAAGCTCAAGCTTGAGCAGCAGAGAGATGCTGGCTCGATGGATGTGATCCCCGTTATTAGTATGGGAAGGGATGATCGTGCATGGGGCGGACCGATGGGTTATTATGCAACTCCACAAGAATTTCAGTCAACGGCACAATGGGTCAAGAACAGCTTTATCCCATCTTTACCGGTAAACAGCATAGGTCGAAAATTGATATTGCTCGATAATTGGAATGAATATGGGGAAGGTCACTTTATAATGCCGGCTGGGCTGCACGGATTTGGGTATCTCGATGCTATCCGCAATGTGTTTACGGCAGGTGGCGAACACACGAATGTGCTGCCCACCGAGGTGCAAAAGAAAAGAATTCAAGGGTTATATCCAGAAGGCAGGGTCATACCTCCCAAATCAGTAGATGTTGCACCGATTACGGATACCAGCAGTATAACTTACAGCAAAGTATGGGATTTCAATACCAATGGAGACAGTGAGGGTTGGACTGTAGCTAAGCAGGTCTATGCAGTCAGCATTGCAGGGGGCTATTATTCCGGCACATCGTCAGGTAACGATCCCGGTATTCTTTCGCCCGATGCGTTAGGTATTTCGGCGGAGGAGAACCCGTATATTCATGTCCGTATGAAAAACAGTACGAACGATATGGCAGGGAAAATTTATTTTATTACTGAAAAGGACCCCGCTTGGAAAGAAGTTATGGGTGTCGATTTTTATGTGAATCCCAATGACGGGAACTATACGGATTATTATGTACCGATGTGGAGCAACAAGAACTGGACAGGAGCTGTAAAAGCTATCAGGCTTGATCCCATTACAACGAAGGGTGATTTTAGCATAGACAGGATTGGACTGGTAAAGGTTCCGATTCAAGGTGTGAAAATGAACCTCAACGGGCAGCCGACAACAACCGTGACTCCTCTCGAAATAAGGGATGGCAGCGTGATGGTGCCACTCGCTGAGGTATTGAAGAAAGCGGACATTCCTGCGGAACGAGATGATGCTGGCTCTATACTCGCCTTAAAGGATGGCAGTGTCATTCGGGTCGTGTACGGACAAAGTCTGGCTTACAGAGGAAGTACGCCTATCAACCTGCAGCATGCTCCTGTATGGACTGAAAGTGATCTGCTGATTTCAGCTGATGATCTAAAAGAGCTGTTTGGATTCAATTTTACATGGGACGCGGCAGCAGAAACTTTACATGTATCCAGCAATTCGCTCAAAATAAAAGGCGATAATCTATTAACCGACCCAGGGATGGAATTGGGTACCCTGCAGTATGCTGGTGAAAGAATTGTTGCAGAACTGACGACCTCCGAGTATCATTCCGGCCATCAGTCGGTCAAAGTTACTAAAGACTATCCTTACGGTAAGATTCTTTTTAACGGAGTTGAGAATGGTAAGGAATACTATTACTCGGCCTGGGGGAAGCTGGCATCCGGTACCACAATAGGGGAGAAGCTGAGAATTTGTCTGCAGTACAAGGTAGATGGTGTGACCAAACAGGTGGTTATGGTGACTGGACCTGCTATGGATGCTGTCAGCTGGAAGCAGACAGAAGGATATTTCAAGCTGAATGAGACCGGAAATATCACCAATTTGACGATGTATATCTATACCGATTTTCCGGCGCTCGGGGATTCTTACTATCTGGATGATGTCGAGATCCGGCCTGTAACCTATTCCAATGATCCCATTCCGGCTCGTGTTACGGGTATCAGCCTTAACAAATCGACAATGGAGATGGGTACGGGTAATATCGGACAGCTGAAGGCGACCATACAGCCTCTAAATGCCATAGAGAGAGCGGTTATATGGACTTCAGATAATCCGCTGGTAGCTATTGTGGATGTGAATGGTGCTGTATATGGGAAAAAAGCGGGAGTGGCTCATATCACGGCTACTACAGTGGATGGTCTCAAAATGGCTACTTCTGCTGTAACCGTTCAGGATGGGTTTAATGAAATCGTAACCTTGACCGTGAAGCCTGATGGAACCGGGGACTTCGTTTCTCCGAAGCTGGCCAATGACAGTATTCCGGACAGCAGCTCTGACAAACAGTATGTCATTCTGATCTATCCAGGGGTGTACACGGAGAAAAACTGGGTTGTCAAATCCTACACGACTCTTCGGGGAACGGATAGGGATCAGGTTTTCTTAAAGGGAGAGAACAGTGATTCAGCTACGAACAATGAGATTACCAACCAATCCACGATATGGTTGAAGGGTACGTCCAATCTGGAGAACCTCACGATCACTGCTAGAAACATGAGGTATCCGGTTCACAGTGAAGATAGCGGCAACAATAAGGATGCTATCCATGTTGTGAAAAATTCTTATATCGAGCATTATGGCAATCGGGGAGCTGTTGAGTATCGACAAAACTGGGTGACGGCCCATCCCGGGGTTACGCCAACGGCAGATCTGGACCCAACCAAGGTATGGGGCGGGATCAGCGGTGTAGGTTCTCATGCCTGGGGTTATGGCTCTGCGAGCGGTGTTAGTGAGACAGTTTACGGCACCACTTTTGTATCTAAAGCGGACGGTTGGTACGTGCACAATCGGGAGGATTTCACCAAACCCCAGATCAATGTTATTAACAATAGTAAAATCGTATCCACGGAAACGTTGAAGCCTATTATTATACAATCGTTAGGCAGCGGAACCAAGGATGAAGTCATTTTCAATCATACTGAGATTGTAGGGACGTATATGGTTCAGGACGATTCCCCCTGGATTACGCAAAGACCGGAGAATCAATATGCCAATCATGCGGATTATAACGTTACCTTTAATTACAGCACACCTATTGGCTATTCCGATGAACATAGGGGTAGAGCACTGGCTTTGTTCAGCAGCTCTGTAACGAACAATACGTATGTAAGGGTTAGCGGAAATGCAGTAGCGGATCTGCTGGGAGCGTATCAAACTCGTGATGGAGGCGGTGGTCTGAGTGGCTACTTATATGGCTACTGGGATATATCGGGCATCAAAGTGGGCCTGAGCTCCAATATCGATGTCAATAATACGTTGGGAAGAAGGCTGGGTGATTGTACAGTCAACAGCAAAACCTTGCAAGTAACCTTTGAAAATGGCACGACCAAAACGATTATTTTTAATGAAAACTATACCGTTCAACCTAATTCCTATATTTTAGGAAAAATAAATGCGGTATTGGGTACTTCGGGCAGAGCGGCGGAATACAACGTTACAGGCTCTGAATATTATCCGCAGGTGCCGGATAAGCAATTAACTTTAACTAATCATACAGGGGTTGGCATTCCGCGCTTTGCTGCTGTGCGTTATGACACTGACCATACCACGCTGCGGCTCATGAGCGCCACTGATTCTCCTGATAGCTTTGTCGGCATCACACTGGAACGAATTGTACCAGGAGCGTCGGGAAGAGTGTTGACGGAAGGGATCATGAAAAAGAGCCAGCTCTATGGATTTACAGGAAGTATTAGTAAGGGAACTAAGATTTCGATTGGAACTTTGGATGGAAGCCTGAAGGAGAGCTTGAACGGGATCATGCTGCTGGAAGGAGTTCAGACAGACTGGGCATCCTTTAAAGGAAACAGGGACGGGGTTGTTCAGTAGTTGCGTTGGTATAACAGGGTTATCTTCTAACAGCTGAATTCGTGGCTGAGAGGATAGTCCTGTTTGTCTGATGACAAGATAAGTTAATTACGCGCCGCGCACAAGATTGGCGAAGATAGTTGATGCATGGACCTTTACAATAAGAAGTATGCAAGCAGAACTAACTTATTGTTAAAGGAGAATGGAATAATATGGATGTTACTTTAACTGATGAACAATGGCAAACGTTTGAAGAGCAGGGGTATCTTAAATTGGGCAAAGTACTTACGGAGCTTGAACTGGCCGCGCTTTCTCAGCAGATCGATTATATTATGCTGGGCAAAGCTGGCTGCGATTACGATCGTTTGATGATGCAGCGTGAGGCCGGTGAGGGGCATGAGCAATCCAGTCAGACACTCGGCTTTAAAGGCTCCACATTGAACTATCGGAAGATAGAAAATCTGGAGTTCGATTCCATGTTCTTAACCTATTTGCAAAAACCGTTGTTTCGCGAAATATGTGATAAGGTGTATGGGAAGGATACGCGCATTTCCTGCTTTCGTGCTATGTTCATGAATAAACCAGCGCGTCACGGCTCGGTTCTGGCCTATCATCAGGATCGTTGGACCGATCTGGATCGAGACCCATTGGTTACGGTATGGACCGCATTGGACCCGGCAACCATAGAGAATGGGTGTGTGAAGATATTCCCCAAAACTCAGCATCAATTAATCAACCCGGCGGACCCTTCCGGCTTCATCACTTCGGATCAGGTCAGCCAGCTGGTGGAAAACGGGGAGCCCGTTCATTTGGAGCTTGAGCCCGGCGAAGCCGTACTCCTTCATAACTGGACCGTTCACGGATCTGAAGGAAATTCAAGCGAGCAATCCCGTCGTGCTTTTAGTGTATGCTATATGGATGCCAATACCGTTTCCGCTATGGGCAAGCAGTTTACCGTTGTCATGGACTGAGATTCGTTGCGAGCTGAATAACGAAATTCATTATTTATTTTCCTTACGGTAAGCGGCGGGTGTTTGTTTGGATATTTTCTTAAAAACTCTATAAAAGTGCTGCAAACTTTGAAAACCGCATTCCATACCAATGTCTATGATAGACTTGTCGGTTTGCAGCAGCTTTTTTTGGGCCTCGATCACCCTGCGATACTGCACATATTCGACAAACGTAAACCGGGTCACCTCACGGAATAAATGACTGATATAATATTTGCTTTTTCCAAATTGGGCTGTCAGATCATCCAACTGTATAGCTTCATCATAATGCTCGTCGATATACCGGATGATGTCATGCACCTGATTCTCTGTGGGGTTCAATTTACGCAGATTGCGCCGCAAGTCGCTTAATTTGTCGTATTCCATTAGCAGCAAAAGCAAGTGCAGCTTTAGCGCCGGCTCCAGCGTGAAGTCGTCATGGCGAAATTGCAGCTTTTTGCGAAGGTTCACGATATTGCGGAAAATTTCTTCCAATTTGACTCGCTGTTTGATCGTCAGACTGATTTTTTTATTTTGTTGGTGCTGGAGCTTATGAATCAACTGCCCGAGCTGAAGTGTTTGGGTAAGCTCATTAATAAAGCTTTCTTTGAACTGAATCACATAACGGGTATATTCATGATTCGGATTATAGAAGATGCGATGCAAATCGTAGGCATTGATCAGCAGCAGATCTCCATCCTGAATACGATATTTCGTATCTTTAACAAAAATATCGATATCGGCCCGAATGAAAAAAGCGAGCTCATAAGAATCATGAAAATGCTCAAGCGGTTTGCGGCTTTCCTTTCCACTATCGGTGTAATCAATGGAAAAGGCTTCTGTCATCATGAAGGAGCTGGGCTGATCCATAGCATCGAACCTTCCGAATTTACTTTAATAATAAGATAAGTTTATTACAAATCTTAGGATTATGGTATGATTTTATAGTCACGTAATGAGGGTTAAAGGAGAGAATCGTTCATGTATGAGCATATCGTAGCTTTTAAATTTAACGAGAACTACAAACCGGAGCACGAAAAACAGCTTTTGGAGAGTCTGTTGTCCTTTAAAGGTCGGATTCCGGGGGTTGTTGATATGACAGCGGGTGTGAATGTGACCGAAGAAACCGATAATATTCGCGGTTACACATTGGGACTTCGCGTCACATTTGAGGATAAGCAGTCTTTGCAGCAGTATGGACCGCATCCCGTGCACCAGCAATTCGTCCAATTATTGGATGGCATTATTGAAAGTGTTATTGTGATTGATTATCAGATATCCTAATATTTGGAATAAATACAGTCATTGTGCATAGTTTTTCCAAAATAAAAAGTGATGATTCCACTCGGAAACCATCACTTTTTGTGTATGCTGGGATCACTGCGACAGGAGCAAGGAAGCCCCGGCAATTCCCGGATTGGTCATTTCAAAAGGATCGAGGATCGTATTGAGGTCCTCTTCCGACAGCACATTATACAGCAGGCACAAATCACGAACGGATTTGCCTGTTAAGATAGCTTCGCGTGCAATTCGGGCTGATACTTCATATCCAAGATGCGGATTCAGAGCGGTCATAATACCGACGCTTTTCTCCACATACTGCTTGCAGATCTCGATGTTGGCTTCGATGCCTTCGATACAATATGTTCTAAACACCTTCAGCGCCTGATTCATGATGCTTAAGGATTGCAGCAGGTTAAAAACAAGCACCGGCTCCATCACATTGAGCTCCAATTGTCCTGCTTCAGATGCCAGGCAAATCGTGTGATCATTACCTATTACCTGGAAAGCAACCTGGTTCACAACCTCACACATGACAGGATTGACCTTGCCTGGCATGATGGAGGAGCCTGGTTGTCGGGCTGGAAGAGATATTTCACCAAGACCAGCACGAGGTCCAGATGCCATCAGGCGGAGATCATTGGCGATTTTGGACATGTTGATCATGCAAATTTTGAGCGCAGCAGATACCTCTGTATAGGAATCTGTATTTTGTGTTGCATCAATTAAGTGCTCAGCTGATTGTAAGGGAAAGCCGCTTATTTCGGCCAGAAGCTCGGCGCACCTTGTAATATAACGTGGATCGGCATTAAGGCCAGTCCCCACTGCGGTTGCACCCATATTAACCTCGTATAAATGCTCCTTCGTTTGTCCAATCCGTTTAATATCCCTTCCCAGAACCTTGCTGTAAGCAGCAAATTCTTGACCGAGACGAATCGGAACCGCGTCCTGAAGATGCGTGCGTCCCATTTTGATCACACTGTCAAATTCTACGGCTTTGGTTTCAAACGTTACTTTTAATTGCTCCATCGTGGTCAACAATTGATTAATTAAAGACAGAGCCGCGATATGGATGGCTGTGGGAAAAGCATCATTCGTGGATTGTGCCATGTTCACGTGCGTATTTGGACTTAATTTAAAATAATCACCTTTGGTTTCGCCAAGCAGCTCTAATGCGCGATTTGCAATAACCTCATTGGTGTTCATATTGATGGAGGTTCCTGCTCCGCCTTGAATGGGATCAACTATAAATTGATCATGCCACTGTCCTGACAGGATTTCATCAGCAGCCCTAACGATGACCTCGCCAAGTCTTGCGTTCAATTGCTTCATTTCCATATTGGCAAGCGCGGCGGATTTCTTAACAATAGCCATAGCTTTAATGAGTTCTTCATGAATACGGTAACCGGTTATGGGGAAATTATCCACTGCACGTAAGGTTTGGATTCCATAATAGACATCTGCTGGTACTTCGCGTGAACCCAGAAAATCCTTTTCGATCCGAACTTGCTCTTGTGACATTGTAATAGCCTCCTGTTTGTATGAAGAAACCTACTATGAATGTAACAGTTATCATTATTTTGTGCAATGTACGGAAAATCGTTGTTACATATTTCAAATCGATTCGCCTTACTGCCAGGTAAGTAATGGATTTTACCCAATTTCTTTGGTACCATAATGAGCGGGAGATCAAGCATAGGGATAAAGCGTGAATCATAACTAATATTTTTTAGAAAGGGAGAGTACACGATGATAAAGAATATCTCGCTGAACAAGACATGGTTTCGTCGTCTCCTGTTTTCCTATGTAACGATTTTTCTTTTTATTGTACCTCTCCTCATGTTTATCCTGTTGATGGCATTCAGTGAATTGTCTCGAAAAACCGCAGTCGAATCGAATAAAATTTTCACGAAGCAAATGCTCCAATCTGTTGACAATCAGATGCAGTTGATCGATAACACAATCACGAATGAGATCGCCAGTGATGATACGCTATTGGGTTTTTTTAATCCTGCCTTGCGCGATGATCGATATTATTCGGGCTATTTGTCATCTTTAAAAGTGAAAAGTCTTATGGCAACAATGCCTCTTATCGATTCGATCTATTTATACAGGCTATCGGACGATACGGTGCAGACGCCATACTCCGTTTCCAAGCTGGCTGCATTTAACGATAACCAATTGATTGCAGAAGCATTGAAGCAATCTGGGCTGAATCCTCTTTGGACAAATGTCCGGAAAGGTTACACGGAGCAAGGTGAACCTTCCGAATTCGTATCGTTAGTGCGATATGTCCCATTAAATTCCGGAAATGACGGTCTAGTCATTGTTAATGTGCAGCTTCAAGCGGTTGCCCGCTTTGTTCAAACATTGACGACGGAAAATTCCAACCATCTCAGCCTTTATGACCGTGAGGGTACGCCTATTTATCGTGATATTCATGGAAACGATTCCCTAATGACAGAACTGCACTCCAGTTATTCCGAATGGACCATTTCCAGCAGTGTGGCGAATGGTAATTTGTTTCGCCTTGTCTCCGCGATCTCCAAATATTGGATATTCGTTTGTATAATTTTCTTTTTTATCGGCGTTTTATGGATCGTTCTGGTTACCCGACGGAACTATAAACCTGTACAAACGATCATCGAGCGTATTCAACTATTTTCCCAGCAAAAAAGCGCCGAATTGTTCCGTAAAGGCAATCAAGATGAATTCAAGTTCATTGATACCGCCTTGCTGAATTTGATGGAGCAGTCAAATGCCTATCAGAAGCAGCTTGAGGAAGATTTGATTTTTAAGCGAAAGCATTTCTTTTTTGAATGGATTGAAGGTAATCGCCCCTTGAAGTATGAAGAATGGCAACGGGAGATGGAGAATCTCAGAATGCCTTGCGATTTTGTCTCGTTATGTGTTAGCGTGCTCGAAATTAATAAATACAGTAAATTCACCAGTCTATATTCACATCACGATCAAAATTTGCTTAAATTCGTTTTATCTAGTGTAGTAATGGAAATTGCGACCACGCGAAATGTGACAATATGGACCGAATGGACGTCCAACAATCAATTGACCCTGCTGCACCAGATTCCGAGAGTTACGTCGGAAAGAAACTCCGAGCAGATCGTGAGTGATATTGCGAATGACATGATGCAATGGGTGAAGACCTACCTTGATTTCAATATTACGATCGGCATAGGATCAGGAGTCGATCGCATAGAGCTTGTACATTATGCCTATGTCGAAGCCTTGGAAGCACTTCAATACAAACCTTCACTGGGTGAGGATAGCGTGATTTGTTATTGGCAGATTGAGCCTGAGGGTAAGCAACAGTCGCTCGATCTGCTCGAATATATCCGCGCGATTGCCTTTTCATTACGAACGGGAGAAGGAGATTGGCAGGGCAGCCTCACACAATTTTTCGATGGTATCCGAGCGGGTCTGTATGCGCGCAAGGAATTGGACAATCTCATGAACTACATGATATTTTTTCTTCAAAAGGAGTTTACGGACCTACCTGCGGATGTGCAAAAAATATGGACAAACGCCGTGCAGGATAAACTGCAAAAAGCGGTAGACGAGTGGGACTCCTTGGACGAACTGCAGCATATGTTGAGAAGCGTTCTTACAGAAACTACGGAAGCCGTGGCGACGTTGCGTGAGATGAGCAGCAATTATATGCTGATTCGTAAAATTAAATTGTATATGGAGGAACATTACAAGAATCCGGATTTATCATTGCTTCATTTAAGTGATGTGTTTCATGTGCATATGAAACAGATCAGTCGAACGTTTAAAGAAGAAATTGGAGAAAATTTTATTGATTATTTGACCCGAATTCGTACGGAACACGCTAAAGAACTTCTGGTTCATAGCGATTATTCCATACAAGAGATTACGGTCAGAATCGGATATTTGCATCCAAACACGTTTATTCGATCATTCAAAAAGCTGGTAGGTCAAACACCAGGAGACTTTCGCAAGACTACTCATATGAATCTATAGTGGAGAACTTTGTTGATTGGTGTTTTTTGTTGATTAATAGGATTTGGATTGCCATAGAATCGTAATTCACTGGAGAAAAAGCCAGGGATGACGGTTCTTTTTTATTTGAGAATTTTGTTGATCGGGGGAAAATGAGCGATTGTTTTACCTCACCTTTCAGTTGTACAGTTGGATCGCAGGTTACTACAAAGAAAGAGGGAGTTACATGAAAGCAATAGACCGAAGGGGAATCGACACGAAGAGATTAAGGGAGAATATTCCACTTCTCCTTATGTTCATACCCGTCATTTTATTTTACTTAATCTTCAAATACGCGCCAATGGTTGGACTGATCATCGCTTTTAAGGATTATAACTTTTTTGATGGGGTGTTTCACAGTCCTTGGGTTGGATTAGAAAATTTTCAAAAGTTGTTCAATAACACAAATTCGTTAAAAATTATCCGAAACACGCTTCTACTTAGCAGTCTGAATATTTTCGTGGGGTTTCCGTTTCCGATCCTATTAGCTATTCTTTTGAATGAAGTGAGAAAAATGTGGTTCAAGAAGATCGTTCAAACGCTCGTTTATCTACCTTACTTTTATTCATGGATTATCGTCGGTGGGATCGTCTTTAGTATTTTTGGAATCGAAGGAAGCTGGTTAAACCATTGGATTATCCTTTTTAAGGGTGAACCGTTTCCATTCTTATATAATATCAAATCCTGGATCACGATCTTTGTGGGTGCAGGGATATGGAAGGATATGGGCTTTAATGCGATCATCTATTTGGCAGCAATGACGACTATCGACCCGTCACTGTATGAGTCAGCAAGCATGGATGGCGCTAATAAATGGAAACAGATGATTCATATTACGATTCCCGGAATTGCGCCGACCATCATTTTGCTCTTTATTCTTTCTATGGGGCGTGTGATGGAAGTCGGATTTGACCCCATTTACGTCTTACAAAATGCTGCGGTGAACGACGTTTCGGATGTAATCAGCACGTATATTTATCGCGTTGGACTGCAAGGCGCGCAATTTAGCTTAACTACAGCAATGGGAATGTTTGAATCTATGATTGCTTTAATTCTGCTGCTCTCTGTCAATTGGATTGCCCGTCGCTTTCAAAAGGGTCTATTTTAGAAAGGAGGAATCGAGATGCGTGCATCCTATGGAGATAGAGTTTTTTACACCATAAACTATTTGGTATTAACCTTAATTGCTTGTTCAAGCCTGTTTCCACTTCTTCATTTGATTGCACTTTCCATTAGCAGTTCGTCTGCCATCGAAACCGGGAAAGTAAATCTGTTGCCCATCGACTTCACATGGGATACGTTTAATGTTTTGATCAAGGGAACACCGCTCGTCAAATCATTCAACAACAGTGTTGTGATCACGTTCGTAGGTGTTTCGTTATGCATGCTAACCACAATTATGGCCGCATATCCCTTATCGCGTCCCAACTTTTATGCACGACGTTTCTTTACACTTTCAATGATCTTTACGATGATCTTTTCGGGAGGCATTATTCCTACTTTCCTGGTTATCCAAAGTTTGGGGCTGGTTAACTCCTATTGGGCTCTTTGGTTACCTGGTTTAGTAAGTACGTATAACATGCTGCTGTTACGCACGTACTTCGAGAATATCCCGTCTGAAATTGATGATGCGGCGCGAATGGATGGCTGCAGTGAAGTACGTCTTTTACTTCAAGTTGTATTGCCCATTTCTATGCCTGTTATCGCGACATTAACGCTTTTTTATGGTGTTGCGTTCTGGAATATTTTTATGAGTATGCTGATTTACATCAACGATACCGATAAGCACAACTTAACCGTACTTGTACAGCAAATGATTCAAAGCCAGAGCGTCCTGCAGCAAACGATGATGGTGCAGCCTGACGATCAGGTTCATGTAGTGGAGGAAGGCATTAAAGCTGCGGGCGTGATTGTCATGATTACCCCGATGTTGGTGGTGTATCCATTTTTGCAAAAATACTTTGTCAAAGGCGTTATGCTCGGTTCTGTGAAAGGATAAGAAAGCATGAGGGCGATGGGGAGGTGGGTTACAAAGGGAAATGTGGCTCCCAAAGATCCGATGAGCTAAGCTTAAGCAAACAAATAACGAATTTAAAAGGGGTTTATCCAACATGAAAAAATGGTTTGCGACATCACTTACTATGTCATTATCAATTTTAATGGTTCTAACAGCATGCAATACGAAAGCTACAGAACAACCGATTTCCTCTGATGCTTCAACAACATCAACAACTCCAGTCAAGAAAGGGGATATATCCGTATCAGTGTATGACCGCGGAAATATTCCCGCTGCAGAAGGAACCTTAGAAAATAACCGTTGGACCAAGTTTATTAATGAAAACGGTCCTGCGAATGTGAAATATGTGCCAATCCCGCGCAATGATGCTGCCCAAAAATTCAATGTACTGTTTGCTTCGGGATTGGCGCCTGACATTATTAACGAGTTTGATCCAAATATCATAAATCCGCTTATCGATCAGAAGCAGCTTATGCCGCTAAACGATCTGATCGAGAAGAACAGTGTGGAATACAAGAAGGTTCTTCAGGATTACCCCGCATTGAAGAAAGTAGCGACCAGTCCTGACGGGAATATGTACAAAATTGGACGGGTGCTGGAATCATTTCCAAGTTATGCGATCTTTATCCGCGCAGATTGGTTGAAGAAATTGAATCTGGACGTTCCGAAAACGACCGAGGATTTGTATAAAGTAGCAAAAGCATTTGCAGAGCAGGACCCTGACGGCAACGGAAAGAAGGACACATACGGAATGGCAATGAGTTATCGTTCCGAGTATGTGATCGATATGATGTTCGGGAACCCTGTTGAGCTGTATGGTCTTGTCAACGATCAACCGAGCCGTGCATTTGAAAATGCGAAATTGGCGACCGAGTTTAAAAAACGCTTGTTTGATGAGGGGCTAATCGATAAAGACTTCGTGAATGACAAAAATGGGGCAAAGGCCAAACAAGACTTTTTAAATGGTAAGATGGGCATTTTCCCAACTTTTGTTGGAAGCTGGTTCGACTCGACAGTAACCGACATACAAACCTTGAAAAAGGCTGTCCCAGATGCTGATGTGATCCCTATAGCATTACCAAAAAGTCCAGTAGGTGAATTTATTCCGGACGTACAAAGTCCAGTGCAAATGACAACCGCGATCAATGCAAAAACAAAGGACCCGGTTGCAGCGATTAAATATATCGACTTTATGGATCGTATTTCGACTGGAACCGCTCTGCTTTTTGGAATGGAAGGCTCTCACTATAAGAATGATGTAAACGGATGTCCGCAAAATATTGATCCGAATAAAAGTAAAACCGAGGTTAGCTGGGCAGGAGACTATGCGCAATCCTATTCCCGTTTGCTGCTCGGCAAGTGTTCGTTTTTTGAAAATCAATACAATACTGACATTCCAGAACAAAAAGCCGGACTGGACATGTTCAACAAAGCCGAGTCCTTATATCTAGATTCGTCTAAAAAATACCGTTTCGTTACCCTACAAGAACTTATACCAGCTTTCCCGAAGGATATGCAAACGTCATTTAACACGGCCAAAAAGCAAATTACCGATACGTGGTTGAAATCAGTTTTAAGCGGGGATAAATATTCTGCTGATCAAGCCTACAAGGATGTTTTGACCGAATGGGATAAAGCGGGTGGCAAGCAAATGGACGATTTCATCATCGGGTGGTATAAAAACAGCAAAGACAGCAGTTTCATGATGAAAGATTTGTGGGAAACCGTTGCCAAGCAAGCACAAATGAAGAAATAAGCTGCACACATTTAACAAAGGATGGGGGCCTCTATACCAATCAGCGGTCCTCAGCTGTACTTTATCCTTGCAGGAATACGAGGGAGGGTTATTAATGGGGAAATATAAGACATTTATTTGTGCTTTGGGTTTATTCTTTCTTATGGTCATTGGAGCACATGCGGCTCATGCGGCGGTTATACAGAAGTTGCCGGTCTCGAACCCTGGATTTGAAACGTTGACTGTAACGAACGGTGTCTACAGTCCGAAAGATTGGAAGACATGGTGGTGGAGCGGGCCCGTAAACAATCCGTCGATATCGGCAGCGAGTTATACGGAGGATGACAAAAGCAGCGGCCAGCGCTCCGTATTTATCAACAGTGTCAGCACGGGATACGCGGGATGGGTATCGAATCCTATCACGCTTCCTTCGAGTATGATATCGTTTCGAATTACTGCCAAACTGAAAACATCGCCAGATTATTCGGGAAATAAACCGCGTTTATGGGTTTCCTTCCAGAACAACGGGACGTTTCTGGGATCCTACACGACGGATCAGACGGAGGGGGTGTCACTTGCGGATTGGACGGAGGTTTCCTTTACCGTCGATCGCAGCCAATTCCCGGAAGGTACCAACACACTTGTGCTGAACTTATCGACAACCAGCATGAATACAGAGATATTAGCAAACGGCAAAATTTACTATGATGATGTGATGGTGGAAGCATCAGATGAACCGATTCCGGTTGTACAGCAGTTGCCGGTCTCGAATCCGGGATTTGAAACGTTGACAGTAACGAGCGGTGTATACAGTCCGAAAGATTGGAAGACGTGGTGGTGGAACGGAACCGCGAACACTCCACCGATATCTGCAGCGAATTATACAGAGAATGAAAAAAACAGCGGTTTGCACTCGGTGTATATCGACAGTGTCAGCAATGGATACGCGGGATGGGTGTCGAGTCCCATAACGCTCCCTTCGAATATGACATCGTTTCGAATTACTGCCAAGTTGAAGGCGTCACAAGATTATTCGGGAAATAAACCACGATTTTGGGTTTCCTTCCAGAACAACGGGACATTTTTAGGATCCTACACGACGGATCAGTCGGAGGGGTTGTCGCTTGCGGATTGGACGGAAGTGTCGTTTACCGTTGATCGCAGCCAATTTCCGGCGGGTACCAACACGCTTGTGCTGAATTTGACGACCACCCGTGTAGATACTGCGATACCAGCAAGCGGTAAGCTTTATTACGATGATGTGTTGGCGGAAGCTTCGAACCAATCGTTGGGACCGGTTGTTTTTACGCTGAAATCCAATAAATTTGCTAGCTGGTGGAATTTGGGGGATACCGTAACGTATCAATTGAATGCCGGAGCAGTACCGAGCTCGGTCAAAACTGTAATTGGCAGCGTTTACAATTCTGATAATGAATGGATCGCACAAGTGCCTGTGTTGAGACAGACGTTTCTCGATCAAGGCTGGAGCTGGACGCCTACGGAGCCGGGGTATTACGAAATTGCTTTTGCATATCAACAGAACGGTAGTACCGATTTAACAGATCTGCCCGTCAAATATACGTATTCACAGACCGATCTTACTACTTTTTCGCGTGAGCGGTATTCATTGGTTGTAAATCAGGGTCCAACTAAACCAGTATCGCAAAGATGGCCGGTCATGGGCTTTAGCTACCAGCTCTCAGAAGGCGAGAATGCCATGAAACTGGCTGATTTAGTGGGATTTCGCTTTGCGCGAATCCATGCCGTGCCATGGGGAACGCAGTTCCGCGATACGAGCTGGGCGATTGAACCATCCCGCGGTGTTTATGATTGGTCGAAATTCGATGACCAAATCAACAAGCTGTCAAGTTACGGCTTCGATCTGACTGGAAATCTGTTATACACGCCGCAGTGGGCGTCTCCACATCCTGAGCAAACGCAGGCGAATATAAGTGTCCCGGCATATTCCGCTTATGCTCCTGTGGATATGAAGGACTGGGAAGATTTTGTTCGTGCCGTTGTTACCCGGTACAATACACAGATTAAGTCGTGGGAAGTATGGAATGAGCCAAACTTGCCGGGGTTGAGTGTGTTTTGGTTGGATACGACGGAACGATTCGTGGAGCTGTTGAAAACGGCGTATCAGACAATCAAAACGGAGCAGCCGGATTCAGATGTATGGATTGGCGGACTCGCTGGGCGCAACTATTTGTCTTTTTATAAAGAATTGCTCAGTTTGGGAGGAGCATCCTATTTCGATAAGCTTGCGCTGCATGGTTACCAGCCCGATCCGCGCGAATTCGAACGTGTAGATCAAACGTTCGGCATCCCCTCCAAGCCATGGGTGGATTCGGAGAGTCATGCGATTCTGGTCAATTCGAACTCGGTAACAGGCACAGTGCCTACGGAATATGAGGTTGCCAAGCGCATGATCGTTGACTTCCTGTCACAGCTCAAATGGGGGACACAAAAAATTGCCTTTTTTCATATGTTGAATTTATCGGAGATGGAAACGTTATCTTATGCAAAGAGTACCGGTAATGTTACGCACGCATCGGGTTTATTCCGATCCAAGCCGCGGATGGAGCCAAGGCTCGCAGCGTCAGTAGCCCATCATTTTCTCGATCTTGCAGGCCAATCCCTCGTTTATAAAGCGGAGTACGTTCTTGGGAACGGACAAAAAGCAGTTGTACTTGACAATGACGGAAACCGGCTCGTAGGTTTGTGGTCTGAAGCATCCTCAGCAGCTCCAATCGATACGCGTCTAGCTGCTGCTTTCACTGGTGAGACCCTTGTTACGGACTGGGAGGGCAAGACGCAAAGTGCCAATAGCACACTGAACTTACATCCTGGCAAGGTATATTGGATAAGTAATGCAGACAGCGCAGTACTAGCCGCACTGCCAGTCTCAGAGCCGTTTTTGATCTCGGATTTCGACCGTAATACGAATCATATAGTTGTCCCTGAGTCGAAGGGTACGAGTGGAGAACTGTTCAATCCTACCACATTAGAAGTCGCTGACAATACTGTTTGGACTACCGATAGTTGGGCTTATAAAGCAGCTGCCCAGTCGACGAAGCCGGAGGATTTTGACGTTTCGTTTGCAGCGGGGTATTCGGATAACGGACTAGACCTTATCGTTCGTGTGAAGGATGGGACATTTGTTCAGGATAATCCACTCGGCAGCTTCTGGAAAGGAGACAGCGTACAGTTCGCGATTGATACGTTTGGACAGGGATTTACGGGAGATCAGGTGGAATTTCAAGCAGCCTTGACACCACAGGGACCCGTGCTTTATAAACAATTGGTGCCTTATGTTGGCGGTAATTTGCCAACAAATTGGACACCGGGTAATAGTGTAGCACAATACGCGTCTTTAAAGGTAGATCAAACGGTCCCGAATGAAACGGTTTATTATATCCATGTGAATTCTTCTGAATTGTATCCTTATGTACATGATCCGAAAAGTCCACTTCGATTGTCTGTGCTGGTCAACGACAATAACGGCAGCGGCCGGCTTGGATGGCTTGAGTGGAGCGGTGGGATTGGCAGTGATAAAAATCCGGCGCAATATGGGAAAGTGTGGATGTTGAATGGGATAGCTGTTGAAGCAGTTCAAACGAGTATGACGGAGGGACAAACACAGACTTTGGGTGCTCACGGACTGACAGCAAGCGGGTTTGTAGATTTATCTGGCAAAGTTGCTTGGAATTCATCCGATTCATCGACCGTAACCGTGGATACTTATGGTACAGTGAAGGCGATCAAAGAAGGCAGCGCGATCATTCAAGCATCGTACGGTCCCTTTGTCGGCAGCATTGCGATAACGGTAGATCATACGACACCCGTTACGACTGCGTCCGTTTCGCCACTCCAGCCGGATGGACACACAGGAGAGTCTGTCCCTGAGATTGACAAGGCAACAGCCATACCTGCTGGACAGCGCAGGGTATCGGCGCTCGAAGCGAGATCATGATGTAAAGTTTATAAGCACGAATTGATAATGATTATGGACTGATGTTCATTCCATCCTTATATAAAGAACTGAAGACGCGAAGCTTGACCTTTACGGGTTCAGTCTTGCGTCTTTTTTATGAAAGTGCACCTTGTGACAATCCAAGCAGAATTATCTATTTGGAAGGCCCGCGATATTGACTTGCCCCATCATTCCAAGTATCATTTGATAATGATTGTCATTATCATAAATAAAGGGGAGAACTTCATTGTTTTTTACAAATTTACAACGCTTCAAGAAACCATCAACATTATTGGTAGCCAGTCTGCTAAGCGCTGCGCTCGTATTATCCGGCTGCGGCCAGTCGACTCCGACGGCTAGCAAAGAAGGTTCAACTGGTGGAACAGCACAGCCATCGACGCCAGCACCGGCACCTAAGCCTGCTGAATCGTACACCGTCAAGCATGCGATGGGCGAAACCAAGATTACGGGCAACCCTACGAAGATTGTCGTTCTGACGAATGAAGGAACCGAAGTGCTGCTTTCTTTAGGCATTAAGCCTGTTGGCGCTGTCAAATCATGGTCGGGAACTCCTTTTTATGATCATATTAAGAAGGATTTAGAGGGTGTAACTGTTGTTGGTGACGAGAACCAGCCGAACCTGGAAGTGATCGCAACCTTGAAGCCGGATCTGATTATCGGTAACAAGCTTCGTCAGGAGAAGGTGTACGCTCAGTTGTCTGCGATTGCCCCTACTATATATTCCGAGAAAATTAATGCAGACTGGCAGAAAAACTTTAAATTATATGCCGAAGCCTTGAACAAGAAGGATCAGGGTGATCAATTACTCAGCAAGCTGGACCAACGTATTGCAGACTTCAAGACCAAAGCGGGTGACAGCTTGAAGATGAAAGTGTCTCTGGTCCGTTTTATTCCGGGCAAGACACGGATTTATTTTAATGATACATTCGCCGGGTTCATGATGCAGAAGATTGGCTTCCAACGTCCGGCTGTACAGAATCAGGATAAATTCGCCGATGATATCAACAAGGAACGGATTCCGGACATGGAAGGCGATATTTTGTTCTATTACACTTGGGATAATGATAAAAAGGAAGCCAGCTCGGTTGAGCAGGAATGGACGAATGATCCATTGTGGAAAAATTTGGATGTTGTCAAAAAAGGCAACGTGTTTAAAGTAAACGACGATATTTGGAATTCATCCGGCAGTATCATTTCGGCTAATGCGCTGCTATCCGATTTGGAGAAATTCGTCTTGAAGAAATAGCGTCAATGGGATAACAGCCACATTACCTCTTAGCTGACAGACAGTTTAATGGGTTAAACGCGACGTGTAGCGGATTGAAAGCCGGATCTCATTAGATCCGGCTTTTTGTTGTTCCAAATAGCTACCTCTTGGTATGGCATGAAGGAAATTAACTAAATATATAATAAACAATACTAATAAAAATATAAACGAATCCAAAATATATATCCTCGTGTAAAATTATGTTAATATAGTAAAATGTATGTGAGTCGGTCAACTTGAGGATATGGAAAAAATCTATCATTTCAGGCCGTACAAACGGACAATGCGGTTTGGTGATAGTTGTATCGAGTGGTCTTGGAAGTTAAATGGGTTCGAATCCTATTACCACTTTTTTAATATGGGGAGAAAGGGTAATCACCTAAGATTCTCTACTAATGTTCAGGGAAGTGGATTTGTAAATGCGTAATTTATTTGGTAAGAAGGCAATTGCAATCGTATTAGTTTTATTATTGGTAAGTACTACGGGAGCTTTAGTTTACGCTGATAATTTGGCTAAACAGATAACTGCAATTCAAAACGGAGCCATTAAGATTCAGGTAAATAAACAAATACTTGATCTTACCGACGACGACGGATTAGCTATGGACCCCATTATTTATAACGGACATAGTTATGTTCCGGCTAAAGCATTAGCAGAGGCATTGGGCGGGAATGTGAGTTGGAATGAAGCAACGAGTACTGTAGTTGTATCAACTGAATATGCAGGTGCATTACCTGTTAAGGATAACACCACTAAAAAACCCGCCGCAGCACCTTCCACACCGGTTAAGCCTGATACGCCAGCACCAACTCCTGCACCTGCAAAGCCGACAACAAGTTCGTCTTCGGCACCAACAGGAAATAAGGGAGGCGTATCCGATCCGGTTGCGCTGGGTACTACGTTCACTTATACCGATTTATATAATTACAAGGAGGGTATTAATGATTCTACTTCTGGTACATATGCGGTTACAGTAAATGGAACGACTCCTATTACACCGGAGGAAATAGCTGCATTAGGCTTTAAGAAACCATCAGACGATCCGTTAACAGAATTTGCTTTAGTCGATGTTACGGTTAAAGCATCAAATTTAACTATTAATAAGGGTTCTGATCCTTCAAATTCAGGCTATGAGTATATGTCTTCCATGTTCCCGGACATTTGGGGTACGAAGGTTTTTGGCAGTAAAGGTGGAGGCATTATAGGTTATCAAGAATCGGGTTTTGATGGTTCAATTATGAATAACTTTAAAGACAAATATACCGATTTTCCTAAGGTTAATCCTGGAGACTCCAAGTCTTATGAGGTTTCCGGTAAAATCTTGATTACGGTGTATAAAAATCAAGAGAATCTTCTGACTCTTCGTAAACGAGACACTAATTTGGAATATGAGAATTCCTTTATCGCATTCAGAATTAAATAATGTGTACAAGTAGTTCCCCCCGTCAATCACATGGCGGGGATTTTTTTGCGTTTACGTTCGTTCAGATTAGCACAATTGTACATAAGCGCGAAGCTGTTTTTTGGCTGCAGGGGGCTTCAAGCTTTATACACAATATTCGTCATTAGCTAGACAATAATTGTTATTCGCCTTATAACTATGGCCTAAATGCCCTCACTATCCCCATTCTACCAGCGTTTATATAGCAAAAGTGGTTTAGACAAATATTGTCCTGCCCGGATTCATATGAATTGTCAGTTTTATGCTGTAACGAGATGACCCTATAATCAAATCAGCCCAGCAGCACCGGTTAACCACAGATAAGAGGGTTGAGCCTGAGGGGCAGCATCATAAACCAAATTATGGAGGCTAACGATTCATGGACAAATCATGCTTGCAGTACGGACTGACGGAGGAAGAGCGTAAGACTTTTGATGAGACAGGTTATTTGATTTTGGAGAACGTCCTTTCGGAAGAACACGTTGCCAAGTTGACGGAGATCGTCGATGGAATATATGAAGAAGGCGTAAGTAACGGTCACGATCCAACGAAAGCGTTGTTCCACCCGAACTTTATTCCGGACCATCCTGAGTTTTTGAAGCTGGTCGATTACGAAAAGGTTCTTCCTAAGGTATGGGGCATACTGGGCTGGAACATTTACTTATATCATTGCCATCTGATTGTAACGCCGCCGACAGGGCAGCCCAAAAATTACGATAAACCGTTCCCATGGCATCAAGACAGCGGCCGCGTGAACCAGGAGATCGAATCTCACCCACGTCCGCGTCTTTCTTTAAAAGTAGCTTACTTCCTGTCGGATATCTCCGAGCCGGATCGCGGTAACTTCTACATCGTACCGAACAGCCACTTGACAGATGATATCGATATTCCGACAGTTGGTCAAATCCCAGGTGCAATTCCAGTATGCGTAAAGCCGGGAACGGCTGTATTCTTCGACCGCAGACTATGGCATGCCGCCAGCACCAACTGGTCGGATATTACTCGTAAAGTGTTGTTCTATGGCTACGGCTACCGCTGGATCAAAACCAAGGATGATATGACGGTACAAAGTTTATGGGATCAATGCACGCCGATCCAACGCCAGCTTCTGGGTGATTGCGTGAACGCAAACGGTTATTACACACCAACGGATGCCGATGTGCCGCTGCGCGTTTGGTTAAGAGAGCATGCTCCTGAGCAGTCCAAGGGCGCTGCAACAATCGATTCCTAGAAGTTCCGCGAACAAACAAGTGCGCTGTATGGCCGGAAATTTTAGTGCTTTGCAGTCACTGTGGAAGGCATGGGCTTGTAATCCTTACAGTTAATCTCGGACAAACGTGCATCCGTCTTTTTGCAGCTCCTGACGAAAAGACGGTGCAGCGGTTTGTCAGCCACTCAAAGATTGGGATGTGTTCAAATTGGAAGATTGCACAGCATTATTGGAACAGCTTTTACAGGAAGAGCAGGAATTGCAATTTAAGACATTTACGAATCAAATGGCTTTTGAAATCGGCTGTAGAATCGTAGCTAAGGCTGCATCCGAGCATAAATCGATTTTGGTCGATATTACCAAGAATGGACAGTCGATCTTTCACTGTGCGATGGAAGGCAAGACCTTGAATAATGCGCAATGGGTTAAACGTAAAAGCAATGTGGTCAACCAGTTTGGCCGCAGCTCTTACTACATGAGTGTTTTACTCAAATCGAAGCAAATTACGATGCTGGAATGGGGCTTTGTGGATCCCAATGAATACGCGGCGGTTGGCGGGTCGTTTCCCATCATGATTGAAGGTGTTGGCGTTGTAGGCTCCGTTACCGTGTCGGGTCTTCCGCAGGAGCAAGATCATCAACTAGTCACTTCGGTACTGAAGGAATTTGTGAATACAGCAAAATAGAGGTGGACTTATGGCGCAATCCAATGTATTATCCAAGCCGAGCAAAAGTGTAGCTGCGCGTTCCCGGTTATGGAACAGTATCTTACAGTACAAATACATGTATCTGCTCGCGCTGCCCGGCATTTTATATTTCCTATTGTTTAAATTCGTTCCGATGTGGGGCTTGCTCCTGGCATTCTTTGAATATAACCCCTATACGGGCTTCGCTGGCGCCGAATGGGTCGGTATCAAGCATTTCAAGGAATTGTTCGCCGACGAAAATTTTTACCTCATGTTACGAAACACGTTTGCCATCAATATATTCGGTCTGATTCTGATGTTCCCATTACCCATCTTTCTATCCCTCATGCTCAATGAAGTGAGAAGTGAAGTATTCAAAAAAATTAACCAATCGATCGTGTATCTACCCCATTTTTTATCCTGGGTGGTCGTGGTCAGTATGACGTTCTTTATTTTCTCCTCGGAAATTGGTATTATCAACAAACTTCTAAGTGATGCAGGTTATGAGCGTATTTTGTTTTTATCCAATCCTAACTATTTTTGGGGGCTTATCACGTTTCAAAATATGTGGAAAGAAGCGGGATGGGGGACGATTATTTTCCTGGCAGCGATGGCAGGCGTTGATCCTCAGCGTTATGAAGCAGCTGTTGTTGACGGAGCCAGCCGGTTTCGGCAAATCTGGCATATTACGCTTCCGGCTATTCGTCCGACGATTATTATTTTGTTGATTCTGCGTTTGGGTCATATGGCGGATGTCGGCTTTGAACAAGTACTGCTGATGTTAAATCCACTGGTGATGTCGGTTGCTGAGGTTTTTGATACGTATGCCTACACACATGGTATCCTTAAAGGCCAGATCAGTGTAGGGGTTACGGTTGGGATGTTCAAGGGCTTGGTTGGTTTGGTGTTGGTGTTGGCATCCAATTATACCGTTAAGAAGATGGGCCAAGACGGTATATATTAGAAAGGAGACGTCTCATGAGCTTTGTTGCAAGCAAGAAAATGACCACCTTTGATTGGGTGAATTATACGCTTCTGGCGATCACTTCATTCGTCTGTGTGTTCCCTTTCATTTACGTATTCAGTGTTTCCTTCACCGATCCTGATGTGTATGTGCCGCTTAAATTTTATTTGTTCCCGGACCAATGGTCGCTGGCCGCTTACAAATACTTGTTGTCGACCAACAGCTTTCTGAACTCTCTGAGCAACACGATATTTATTACCGTTATCGGTACAGCGCTGAGTATTGTTTGTTCCTTCACTCTCGCGTATACGCTTACAAAAAAAGCAATGCCTGGTCGGAATTTTATGCTGAGCGCGGTTGTCTTCACACTCGTATTCAATGCGGGGATTGTACCCGGCTATATCCTGGTTAAGGAATTAGGATTAATTAACTCACTTTGGAGTTTAATATGGCCGAGCTTAACAAGCGCGTGGAGCTTGATTGTTATCAAAAGCTTCTTTGAATCTTTGCCTGCGGAATTGGAAGACTCCGCACGGATCGATGGATGCACCGATATTGGCGTATTCCTGAGAATCGTTATTCCTTTATCCATGCCGGCGATTGCAGCCTTCACGCTATTTTTCGCCGTATCTTATTGGAACACTTATTTTAATGCGCTGATTTACTTGTCCGATTCCAAGAAGTGGACACTGCAGGTCCTTATTAAAACATTGGTAATCGATTCTGATTCCAATGGTGTAGGGCAGGCAGG
The DNA here is from genome assembly GCF_025567575.1 of Paenibacillus baimaensis. NCBI lineage: Bacteria > Bacillati > Bacillota > Bacilli > Caryophanales > Paenibacillaceae > Paenibacillus > Paenibacillus baimaensis. The sequence continues at coordinate 46,837 of NZ_JAOQIO010000077.1, forward strand.
TGCGGGAGGCGATTCCCGTGCGGTACCTCAGGAAACGATTCGGATGGCTTCCATTATGCTTGCAATGGCACCAATCCTGCTCGTATACCCGTTTTTACAGAAGCATTTTGCCAAGGGAGTTATGTTAGGATCAGTTAAAGGTTAACACAAATGATGAGGGGGATTTAACAAATGAAACCACTACACGTGAAAAGATTGTCCATGAGCTTGTCCTGCTTATTAGCCATTTCGATGCTGGCTGCTTGTTCGGACGGCGGCAGCGGCTCGAAGACTGCTGCACCTGCACCTGCAGCAGACCCCAAGGCAGCACCTAAAGCTGCTGAACCCGAGAAGCCGCTAACCGTCAAAATCTTCGCAGGTTTGTATAACGATGCTCCTGACATGAACAATGCTTACTGGACAGAATGGCAAAAACGAACGAATTCCAAATTGGAAATGGAATGGGTGCCATCCGGCGATATCGATACGAAAATGGATCTGGTTCTGGCCTCCGGAGATCTTCCGGAAATCCTGTCCTCTCCCAATGCGAACAGACCGTCACTGATCAATGCAGCCAAGAACGGCGCTTTCTGGGATTTGGGTCCTTTTCTGGGGGATTTCAAAGAATACCCGAACCTGAAAAACAATCTGGCTAAGGATGCACTCAAATATTTGTCCGTTGACGGAAAAGTGTATGCGCTGCCACGTTCCCGTTCCCGTGTCGATCTGGGCCTGAAAATCCGTAAGGACTGGCTGGATAAGCTGAACATTCCGGTTCCGACCACATTGGATGAGTACGCAGCGGCATTGAAGAAAATTACCGATGCTGATCTTGACGGCAATGGCAAAAAGGATACGCTTGGCATCATCGGCCAAGGCGTTGTTGTAGATGACGGCACCACCTTATTTGCAGCCGGATTCGGTGCATTGAATCCTACGTACAATGAAGAGGGCGGTATGATTGAAACGAGACTGACGCCTCAATGGGATGATATGATAGCTTACTTCCGCCAAATGTATTCGGATGGTGGATTGCCGAAGGAATTCTCAGTTATGAAGAGAACCCAGAATGAGGAATTGTTCAGAACCGGTAAAGCAGCGTCCTATACAAACAGTATCTGGTGGGATGATGAGTGGGAGAAGGAAAACAGAAAGACGCAGCCGGATGCCAAAATTTTGAATCTACTGTTAAAAGGACCTAAAGGAGATTATGCTCTGGAACTTCAAACAGGTGTATCCGGCGGCTACTACATTTCCAAGAAAGTACCAGAAGCCAGAGTGAAGCAATTGCTTAAATATTTGGAGCAAACCGCGTCCCAAGAGATGACCGATTTTGCATACTATGGTATTGAAGGCGTCCACTACAAAGTGGTAGATGGACAAAAAACGCTGACGGAGCAGGGCGTGAAGGAAGTCAACGTAACCAGTAAAGGCGCAGGCGTGTTGGCTTACTCCAAGTGGGGCAAGGTCATCAGTGCTTCCGGTTCAAAGGCTTTTAACGATGCGAAAATAAAAGAAGTCGAAAAATTCGATGAGCTTGGCTTGGTAGACCCTTTCAGAGGTATCATTTCCCCGACCTGGTTGAATACTTGGCCAAAATATGAAAGCGAATGGAAAACGATGGAGGCTAAAGCGATTGTTGGCCAAATTTCCATGGATGAGTTTAAAGCTTATACAGCCAAGCTGAGAGCTTTACCTGAAATGAAAAAGGCATTCAAAGAATTCAGCGATGCCTACAAAACATTTACTGGTAAATAATACAATTATATGTGATCGAGCCCGTTGTGGCCACCGGAACGAAGGATTTCCGGTGGCCGCAATATTGCTGTTTTATGGTGATATTCAGCTAATTTTGTTATAATTCAGTTACATGGAATACCATCCATCGGTCAGGGGAGTGCACCAATGAGAAGATGCCTGGATTTCATACAAAGAACTTTTTTCTCGCTGTTGCCGCGAACGAATTATTTAAAGCGGTTGATTTGGTTTGGCTGCCTGACAGTTTCTATTCCCATAATTATTGCTGGTAGCGCTTACTATCATTTTTCGATTGTTAAAGTGAGCGATCAATTTAAAGAAGACAACAAGGCTGCATTGGTGCTGATGAAGGATCGTATGGAGAATCTGATGACGAGTGTCGAGCATGATTCTCTGAAAATATCGATCAGTTCTGTTGTGAAGGATAATATCGGCAAGCCGGGCTTTAAAACCGATTGGTTTCAGCAGAGCGGGGTTCAGGATCTGTTCCTGATACACAAAAATTCCAATAATCTGATCGATGATATTGTTTTTTATGAAGCTTTATCCGGGATTGTGCTTGCCCAGAATTATGGTTATGTGACTTACGATAATTACAAAAGCCGCAGCGATCTGGATGCCGCTCTGAATATGAATATTCCGGCAGGCTGGGTTTATCTGCCCGATGCGGCTGTAAACGGATACATCACTTATTTCCGTAGACTGCCGATTCTTCCCTCAGACCAGCCTCAGGGCGCACTGCTCGTTCATGTGAAGGAAGAGGTGCTCAAAAATAATCTGACAGGTTATTCCACCTATTCCAAAAACCAATCGCTGCTTATACTGGACTCCAATAACAAAATTATTTTACATTCCACCAATGATTTAACTTGGGGCAAGCTGGCTGGCGATACGGTGGGACTGACGGATATTTTGAAAGACGAAACGAGCTCCGGGCAATATCTGATTAAAGCTCAAAATGGCGATTCCTATATAGCTGTTTTTCAGAAATCGCTGCTGGGCAGAACCTATATTTCCCTGCTTCCCGAGAACGAATTGCTGCAGCAGGTCAGCTGGATTCGGTGGCTGATTGTATTTACGGTAGCGGTTTTTCTCATTGTTGGTCTGCTGCTGACGTTCTTTGCTTCCAGAAGGATTTATAATCCGATCGAGAATTTGATCAAATATGGAGAGAACCTGCAGGGCGGACGGTCGATCAAGCAGCAGGGCAATGAAATTGAGTTCTTGAAATCGTGTCTGGGTCATTTGAACGAGCAAGCGTTGGCGTTGGAAACGTATATGCAAAAAACACAGCCCAACCTTAGAGATCAGCTGTTGAGAAAGTTTTTGAAGGGCTTCACGGGAAGCGGTGAATCGCTGCGGCGAGACTGTGCTGATTTTCAAATCCCGACAAAGGGCTCGTTTGTTGTATTGATCACGATTGTTGAAAATTTATTTAAAGAAAAACGCTTTTTGCCCAATGAAGGAGCTATTGTTCTGTTTGCGGTCATGAATGTAATCAAGGAGCTGCTGACCAAATCCCAGCTAAATGGCTATGTTGTCGAGAACAATGAACAGGAGAGCATCACCATTCTGCACTTTGATGAAAGCGTGCCGAGAGAACGGATTCTGCAGCTGACACGGACGTTTGCCGAGGAGATCAAGGAAGCTCTTAACAAATACTTATCCTTCTCGGTATCCAATGGCGTTGGTGGTATTTATCTGGACATCACCCGATTATCGGATGGTTATCATGAAGCTCAGGCAGCTTTGCAAAACCGGATTTTCAGTGATTCGCAGGCCATTTTATTTTTTGACGAGCTGGAGCCTTCAGCGAAGCAATCGTTATTTTTCTATCCTCGTGAACAGGAAAGGGTCATTGTCGAAGCTTTGTCCAGAGGCGAGCTTGTGTATGCGGAGAAAGGCTTGAACGAATTTGCCAAAACCTTGCGTGACTCCGGCTCCTATAATACGATCTATCATTGCTATCATGTGCTGCTCTCTTCGATTATTCAATCATTGGAGGAGCAGGGGCCGGGCGTGATCGATTCGTTGGAGGGCAACTGGTTTGATCAGCTCAAGGCAAGGCAAACCGCACGCGAAATCTATGAATGGTACATTGAGATTATTTTTCCATTGTATCAACAGCTTACTGAAGAATTCCGTAAAAAAAGTGTCAAAATCGCCATCCAGAAAGTATGCAAGCATATCCGCGAAAATCCCGGTGCCAATCATTCCCTGATCGAAAGTGCCGAGATGATCGGGATGAGTCCTTCCTATTTGAGCCGTATGTTCAAAAAGGAGGTTGGCGTTGCGTTTATTGAATATTTGACTGAATACAAGGTGGAGAAGGCGAAGCAATCGCTGCAGGATACCGATCTGAGTGTGATGGAAATTGCAGAGGTGGTCGGGTATTCGGAACGGAATTTGAACCGGGCCTTTCAGCGTTATGTAGGCATGTCGCCGAAGCAGTATCGAATTTCGAATCGTTAGCTTAGTCATGCACTTAAAGTCGTTCATTTATGAACGGCTTTTTTTGCTGTAGTCTATCCTGTGAAATTTGAATACTGGAAGGATGCAGTGGTATTACTGAGGGATATTTGGACGCGCAGCGGGACTTATTCACCGGACTTCTAAGCTGCTGAAGATTGGACAAAAAATGTCCTGTACGTAGGATACCCGTAAAAAGTGCAGCCTCAACCCTTTACGATCCACTTATTGCATCTCGATTCAATTGACAAATCTTGTTCAGTCCCGATTCATATGAATTGTCAGTTTAATGCTGTATGGAAGTGACCCTATAATGAGTACGTGAACGAGGAAAGCTGGCAATCCGGCTTTTCTGCAAGAAATCAATGGGAGGCTAACATTCAACCATGAAAAAGCTAATCAATGCACCTAACTCGGTAGTTGATGAAATGATGGAAGGATATGCAGCGGCCTATCCTCAGTATGTGAGAATTCTGCCACAAAACAAGCGGTCGATCGTGAGCGTCAATACGGCACGTCCCGGCAAAGTGGGTATCGTGATCGGTGGAGGCTCAGGTCATGAACCTGCTTCTTTGGGACTGATCGGCAAAGGACTGGCTGATGGTGTTGCCGTCGGCAACGTATTCGCATCTCCACCACCTGCCCCTATTTTGGAGGTTACCAAGGAAATACACGGGGGCGCAGGTGTCGTTTATTTGTATGGAAACTATGCAGGAGACTGTATGAACTTTGACATGGCGGTTGAATTGGCAGGCTTTGAGGACATTCGTGTGGAGACGGTCCGGGTAACGGATGATGTAGCCTCAGCAGCGAGCTCGGATCAGCGCCGTGGAATTGCAGGCTGTTTTCTGGTTTATAAAGCGGCCGGGGCAGCAGCTAACAAAGGCTTGTCACTGGACGAGGTTGTCAGACTAGCTTCCCATGCAAATGATAGTGTTCGAACCATGGGGGTTGGATTATCGCCGTGTTACTTGCCACAAACCGGAGAGCCGAGCTTTACGCTGGGTGATGATGAAATGGAAATCGGTTTGGGCATCCACGGTGAACCTGGAGTTATGCGGGGACCGCTCCAAACCGCTGATGAGGTTGCCCGGATCTTGTTTGACCGTATTATGGAGGATATGCCGATGGGTACAGGTGAACGTGCTGCGGTGCTTGTCAATGGATTGGGCTCTACTCCACAAATGCAGTTATTCATTATATATAGAAGCATTGCAAAGCTGCTGGAGGAAAGAGGCGTTCAGATCCACCGTTCCTACGTTGGTGAGTATGTGACATCGTTGGAAATGGGTGGCTGCTCCGTATCCATCATGAAGCTGGATGATGAGCTTGCCGAATTGATCGATGAGCCAGCCGATTGCGCCATGTTTGTTCAGGTGTAAATCATGCTTACGAAGTCAGTTTTGCTACGCAAAACTCTTAGGAGGGAAATCCATGAACATATCGATTCAACAATTCAAAAACATGCTGTTAGCTACTCAAGTTCGCATCGAAGAAGAAAAAGAATATTTGTCCGAGCTGGATCGAGCATTAGGCGATGGTGACCACGGTGTAACGATGTCGCTAGGATGGCAGGCGATAGCTGATACGGTAAATGCTTTTGAAAAGGAAGAATGTGGATTGTTGTGCAAGGACATGGCAATGAGCTTTCTTAATGCGGTGGGCTCCTCGGTAGGTCCATTGTATGCCACGGGTTTTATCCGGGGAGGAGCTGTGCTGCAAGGCCAATCGGTTATCAGTCAGGCCGATATGATCGCATTCTGGACAGCGGTGGTACAAGGGATTCAAGAACGGGGAAAAGCCGAGCGAGGAAGCAAAACAATGCTCGATACGTGGATACCCGCTATCGAGAGCTTGCAGCAAGCGTATCGTGAGGACAAGGATCTGGCAGCTTGCTTCCATGAAGCCGTTCAGGCAGGCAAATTTGGGATGGAATTGACGAAAAACATGCTGTCCAAAACAGGACGATCCAACAAATTGGGCGACCGCGCTTTGGGACATCAGGACCCGGGGGCGACCTCAGCTTACGTGATTTTGTCTACCTTTTATGAACAAATCAAAGAACTGCAGCGCATCAATGTGCAGAAATCACTATTTCAATAAAAGGATCTATCCAAATAAGAATCCGTGGAGGAAACACAATGAATTATCGTACGTTGGGTAAGACAGGAATACAGGTATCCAATATTTGCTTTGGAGCGATGTCATTTGGCGGGATTGCTGATGAAGCGACATCCCTGGCTATGTTTAATCGTTGCCGCGAGGTGGGCATCAACTTTTTTGATTGCGCAGATGTGTATGCAGGTGGACGTTCAGAGGGAATTTTGGGTAAATGTATCGCCGACTGTCGGGATGAGGTTGTCATTACATCGAAGTTTTGTCTGCCGATGGGTAACGGGATCAATTCGAAGGGTATGTCCCGCAGACATATGATGCTTTCGGTTGAGAAAAGCTTGAAGCGTCTGAATACTGATCGCCTGGATGTATATTTTGTACATCACTTCGACGCTACGACAGATATGGAAGAAACGCTGCGCGGCCTGGACGATCTGCAAAAGCAGGGCAAAATTTTGTATCCGGCGGTCAGCAATTGGGCGGCTTGGCAAATTGCCAAAGCCTTGGGGATTTCAAACCATAGAGCTTTGGCCCGCTTTGAATGTATCCAGCCGATGTACAATCTGGTGAAGCGTCAAGCCGAAGTCGAAATATTGCCTCTGGCAGCATCCGAGCAAATTGGCGTTATTTCTTACAGTCCGCTTGCGGCAGGCCTGTTATCCGGCAAGTATAACCAGGGCGTTAAGCCTCAGGAAGGTCGATTTATCGACCATAAGGGCACACAGGATCGTTACGCCGATCAGATGAACTATGAGGTGGCCGATCGTTTTATCAAATTCGCAGGTGAGTTCGGAGCACATCCCGCTTCACTGGCTATTGCCTGGGTTATGGGCAATCCGGCAGTTACCGCTCCGATCATTGGTGCCCGCAATATGGAGCAACTGCAGCCTTTATTGGGCGCGCTCGACATTGAGATGACACCGGATTTGCGTAAGCAAATATCGGCGATGTCTGTAACACCTCCACCAGCAACAGACCGTGCAGAAGAAGTGTAATCACCCGATAGCAGCATGAAAATAAATGAACCTCCAATGCCACGTAAGCTGTGGATGGGAGGTTCATTTGCTTATCAGTCTTTACAGAGCAGCCATCAAGCCAAAGCAGACAACGGAAAGGCCTGTATAGAACCAGACCCATTTTCGACTGTAGGTTTTGTTTCTCCACAGCCGAATCAAGTACCACAGGGTAAATCCAGCCGACACAATCGTTATCAGGCTCAGCGTATTAGTAAACCAGGGTGTCATAGTGAACGGTACCATTGTGCCAGTCATACCCTGATGCTGCGTATGACTGTGGCCGCTGTTCAAGCTTGCACTTCCAGCCATAAGTACCGGCAGCAGCAGATGGATACTGTGCAGCACAATCGGCAGCAGCAAGCCGCCTAACGGAAGTAATGAATATTTGCCAATGACTTTATCGGACAACGGTTTTAGCCCTCCCATCGCTCCATTTCTACAGTCCTTTCTTCATATGTATGGGATGGGGGGATCAATTAGACCCGAGCGTTCTGCTTGCGGAACTGCTTGGGGGTTAATCCAGTTTCCCGCTTAAACATACTGCAAAACTGGGCATCATTAAAAAATCCGGCCTCAAAAGCAATCTCAGCCACACTATGGTTGAAATGGATCAGCATGTGACGGGCGTATGCCAGCCTTTTGCGAAATATATACTGCAGGGGAGCAACTCCATACCTTTCTTTAAAAAGATGGCGAAACCTGTCGTAGCTGTATCCTGCCATGTCAGCCAAGGATTCGATTTGAATTTTTTGCCGGTAATGCTCATCCATATAATTGCGTGTGTAGACGAGGTGATCGTAGTGCAGCACAGGCTGACTTTTTTGTCCCCATAAGCGCTGCAGATGAATGATGAGTTCTCCGGTCAGGAGATTGAGCATCTTATCGTAGTCCTGCTTTTGCAGAGTAAATTCGCTTTTTAAGCGTAACAGCAGTTCAAGCAGACTGTGCTGCGTATCATCATGGTAGATGGCATTTTTATCGATCGATATCGCTGTATCTGCAGTAAACCCGATGAACAGAACCTCTGTCGTTTCCAGATGCCTTTCATCATGAACCATCCCGGGTGTAATAAAAGAATAGGAGTGGGAAACGTATGTCGAGGTTTGGGTGCCTATACAGGTTTGTCCGCTTCCTTGTACATAGTAAACCAGCTCACAGCAGGCATGCTGATGGGGCTGAACGTAGCTTGCTTGCGGGTGAGTCAGATGGGAAAGGAATTCAAAACGGCACAAGTGTCAGCCACGCCTCACTTTCATTAAATAGCCATATCATATAAAAAATTGACCGAAACATGATAAGGCTTTCAACGTTCTTCTGTTACCATAATAGCACCGGGATTTACATATCGTAAATAGTGAGGAGATTGAATTATGGCACTGACCACTGAACAATTAATAAATCGATTAAAGGTACCTACGAGCCGAATACGGGCGGTTCTGGACACGGACACCTTTAATGAGATCGATGACCAATTTGCCGTTGTTTACAGCCTGCTGTCCAAAGAAAAGCTGCAGATGGAGGCGTTCTACGCAGCACCCTTTTATAATGAATTATCAAATGGACCCAAGGACGGTATGGAAAAGAGCTTTGATGAGCTGCAGCGTATTTTAGAGATTATGGGGGTGCGGGAATCCATTCCATCCTATCGAGGATCGGAAGCTTATTTGCCTGATCCTTCAACTCCTGTAGAGAGCGAAGGGGCGCGTAACCTGGTGGAGAGGGCGCTGGCATCGACGGCAGATGACCCACTATATGTAATTTCGATTGGGGCTATAACGAATGTAGCCTCGGCCCTATTAATGGAGCCTAAAATTATTGATAAAATCGTGGTCGTCTGGCTGGGTGGTCATGCGCTCCATTGGAAGGATACGAAGGAATTTAACTTAAAGCAGGATCTGCACGCTTCCCGTATCCTATTTGACAGCGGGGTGCCGCTGGTACTGATTCCTTGCAAGGGTGTTGCTTCGCATCTGAGCACAAGTCTCTCGGAAATACGGGACTACGTCAAGGACAGTGGGCCTATCGGCGAATATTTGTATGAGACTTACAAAAATTGCAGAGAGGACCACTATGCATACTCTCGTGTGATCTGGGATATATCGGCCATAGCCTATCTCGTACAGTCAGATTGGCTGCCGAGCACGCTGGTACACAGTCCGCTGATTTCAGAGGATTTTCGCTGGAGCTTTGATTCTAATCGGCACTTCATTCGTTATGTTCATGATCTTAAGCGAGATGATATCTTTAAGGATTTGTTTACCAAAATGCGGCTTGCTGCCAGCAAATAACACATTCAAATTGAAAACGCTGCAATCGGTGAAGGCGAACCGGTTGCAGTTTTTTGTGCATATAGGCTTTTCGGTTGTTTTAGGCCAGAGAGTCCACTATCTGCCGTAGTGTCGCAAAGCGCTACAGCTTAAGGTATGGCTATATTCAACAAGGTTGAAACGTTATATAATAAATGCATCATCATTGCGCCGAAGGATGGGGTTTACATCATAAAAGATTTGATTCTCAATGCAGGTATCATGATCTCCTACTTCTTTCTGGTCAGTATTATTGTCAAGGAGCCCTTCAGGCCTGATTTAAGCAGGAGTGAGCAAATAAAGGCGGCTTTCAGTGCTGCTTTTCTGGGTATCCTTTTGATGTATTTTTCCGTTGAAGTTACGAATAATATCCGACTTGATCTGCGGAACATACCGATTATCATTATTGCGGCATTTAGTGGTCCGGTTCCGGCGATGCTGGCAGGTGGCTTGATTGCATTGGCGCGTTATTTGCTCTTTGGCTTCAATGAGGCTTCATTGATTGCAGCATTGTCCATTATTGTGACCACTTTAGGGGTGGCTGCTGTGACAAGGATGGGCCGCTTATGGCGGGTATGGTCCCTGGCTACTGCATGGAGTCTCATCTGCACATTGGGCTTATTGGCTCTGGGGCTATGGGGCACCGATAAATTATGGAGCAGTGCGGCCGCTTTTTCATTAATAAGCGTTGTCGGTGGAGCGGGTGTTACCTATCTGGTCGAGCTGTTGAAGAGCTCTGCCGTGATGGCCAGACAGAACCGCAAATATTTGCAGCAATCACTGCTGCAGAATGAGCAATTGGAAGCACAGAACGAGGAAATCGTAACCCAACAGGACGAATTGGAAACGATGCTGAAAAAAAATGAATCTCAATACGGGATGATTGAGCGTATTCTGCAAGCCAGCTCGGATGGAGTGATCTTATGTGATGCTTCGGGTCATATCCGTTATTCCAACGAGCAAATGAAGCAGCTTGGCTTGGGCTGTGCACACTGGGATAATATTATGGTTTGGCTGCATTCCTGGCAGCGCCTCGTACAGCCAGCGAATTTGAAGCTTCGTGAGCATGCGGAAGATGTACTCGCAGGACGCGAAGCCTCCTATCGAGTGCGTTTCTCGATGCCGCTGGATAAGGTCAGGTATTACATAGAAATGCGTGTCGAGCCCGTCTCTACGGATCAAGAAGAAGCCGAATTCCTGTTCTTATTCCGTGACAGGAGTGAGGAAGAAAAGGCCGACGAAATTAAAAATGAATTTATTTCCGTCGTCTCCCATGAGCTGCGAACGCCGCTTTCTTCGGTACAAGGCTTTCTCGAAATTTTGCTGCATCGCGATCTGACCGAAGAGAAGCAGAAGCGGTATCTACAAACGGTTTATAATGAGTCCTTGCGTTTGAGTCATCTGATTAATGATTTTCTGGATATTCAGCGTCTGGAAGCGGGCAGGGAGGAGTACCATTTTGAGTTGATGGAGCTTTGTTCCTTTAGCGAAGAAATGATTGGAGAATGGCAGCAGAGCAAGCAAAAGCATCAGCTGTTTTTGCAGGTGGCGAATGAGAAGCTGTCTGTACTGGCTGATCGGGATAAGCTGAAACAGGTATATTTGAATTTGCTCAGCAACGCTGTTAAATATTCCCCCGAAGCCGAACGTGTCGATGTACGGATATTACGCATCGGGTCGGATGTACAGATCGATTTTGTCGATTATGGGCTGGGTATCCCTGATGATGCGAAGTCGAAAATATTTGAGCAGTTTTATCGTGTGGACAACTCGGATCGACGTAAAATTGGCGGCTCCGGGCTGGGCTTGACTATTGTCAAAAAAATTGTAGAGGCTCATGGAGGCTCTGTCACCTTTGAATCGGTATTTGGGGAAGGTACAACGTTCAGCGTGAGACTGCCGATTAGTAATCGCATCGAATTTGAACAGCCGTGAATGCATGAAAACGGGGGTGTAGTGATGAATCACAATAAAGCACTGCAGCGAATATTGCAGCAATCAGGCAATGAGGATTTATTAGAGATATGGAGCAAGGAGGCTTCTCTATCGGATATTAATTCGTTCTTGCTGGAGCTATTCAGAAACAAGACGGATTCAGCATCCCCTGGCGATTTATTGAACAAATATGCAGCGAACAGCTTCGTTCAGCCCGCCGCGGTGAATCCCATTGCACTTAAGCAACTGGAGATCACGCTGCTGCAAATCGCGGAGGCAGCCTCATTTCCGGCCATTCAGCTGTCTCCAGTCGCACCCTTGGGCTCATGCTCGGTAGTGGCAACGGCTGATCAGAATAAGATCATATCGGCTCTCCGAGGAACAGAGGTCGTGGCGGATGCGACTAATCTGCTTGCGCTTCATATGTGCACATTGCTCAAAGCCCGTAAGGCTAGCAACGAGGAGCAGCCGTTACAATTCAGTACCACACACCGGCATGTGCGGGCGCAGACGTTTAACTTCCCTGGGGCTTTGACACATTTCAGCTTGTTCTGCATGGTGACCTCGGGACGGGACAAAGGCTCCTATACATTTGAAAAAAAAGCTCTGCTGGATCATATTAACGTGTACCAACAAATTTTCAAAACTGTGTTCGATGTCAATATTGAAGTTCAATTCAATCAACGTGATGGATATACGGATGGAGCTGGTCTTATTGCGAGATTAAGCGATTACCTACGTGAGATGATGCCGGACATCGTTGTTAGCGAGAACAGCAACAAGACGGATAATCGATATTATAAGGGTGTGCAGTTCACTATTATTGCCATGATTCGTGGTCAGGAAGTACGAATTGGCGATGGTGGTTTGGTCGATTGGTCGCAGCAATTGTTGGGCAATCGTAAGGAAAGAATGATGATTAGTGCAATAGGACTGGACCGAATGCTGTGAGCTGCAGCTTATGGCTGCTGTCTATACTCTAGTGTCGTATACAACCAATCGGTTACGGCCTGAACCGTGATGTCCAGATTGGTCCTACCTTCTTTGTTCAAGTAGGAGCTGCTCGCTCGAAAATAATCTGGATGACCGCCAATCAGCGGCAAGCGGAGCTGTGTCGTGTGGGCAGCGGGGGCTGATTGACGCCAAACCGGCAAGCCGTGTGTGTTTCGCTGCCACATGCCCCGGCTTCCAAGCCAAGTTACAGGATCAGAAGAACGTGCGTTGTCACGGACAGCTTCCGCATACATCCAGGATTCCTGCAGCCATGGGGGTACAGGACATTTGGGTGAGCCGATTTGTACAACACGAATGGGCCAGCCCGCGTCATAGACCTGCTCTTCAGCAAGAATGCTGGCAGCCTGGACTGCTGCTACACCACCACCACTATGACCGATCAACAGAGGCCAGCCTTCCTCACCACAAGCCTTAATCGACTTAGCAGCTCTGCCTCCGCCAATAGATCGTAATGGACGGGAGCGTGCGGTCCACATATCGTGGCGAAGCTCGTGCAGCTGATGCAGCAGCCTGCGACTCCAGTCGCCATAAGGATATAGCAGTCTGGAGGCTGATACGGAATAGCCTGCTTGCGTTAAGCTTGCGATCATGGCCAGCCGAAAGTCTTCCATGAAGAGTGGAGCTGTCGCCACTCCTGCCAGCATAAACAGATTCACATGTGTAACCGGCAAGCCCATCCGCCAAACCTCCACCTAATTTTTTATAATCCTCTCATTATAACAGAATCGAGAAGAGCGGCTCAATCCTTCCTTTTTCGATAAAAAAATACATAAATACACAAAATAACAGCAACGAATATCGGTTTTTCACGTATAGGTAGACACAGGGCTTTTTTTAGTGCCTCTGCACGTAGAGATTGCTTCCCCCGTCAATCGCAGCATGATCCTTCGGAGCATGTTGAAGCTCTGCGATTTAGCCTACGTGCACAGTGGCAGCCATATAGGTCTGAAGACAGCGATAGCTATCCTTCATTTAAGCACCAAAGATATTAATATAATGAATATTTTATGTGAAAATACACCGGAGAATCCCATTAAGCACATTGAGTTAGTGTCGTAAACATGGTAGACTTTTTATAGTAATAAAGTCACGGTTATTTTCATGAAAAGTTTGAGGAGTGTGTTTCGGGTAATGGATTTTCTTAAAAAACTTTTTGCAAATGTAACCGTAAAAAGATTCTCAATTCTTATCTTGATTTCGTTGCTATTAATTAGTCTGGGGGGCATGCTGAATCTCGTTTTGCTAACATTTTTACTGGCTTATATCATCAACAGTCTCCAGGGTTTTATTTCATCCAAAATAAATCGATACGTCCGTATCAATGATAAAATTGTTGTGGTCACCATCTACATCGTGCTGATTGTTTTGCTGGTTTCAGGTATTTCCAATGTCCTGCCCAAAATCATCTCACAATATAAAGCGATATCGGACGGTTTGATTCACCGCTATAACACACCGGCTAATGATTGGCTGTCGGAATATATTATGAATACGATCATCGGTCTTGACTTTCAATCCTATACAAAGCAAGGCCTTGGTTATGTATTCAAAGTAGGCGATTGGGGCAAAACCTTCTTCTTATCCGTGCTGCTAAGCTTGTTCTTCCTGCTTGAAAAAAACCGGATCAAAAATTTCACAGCGAAGTTTAAGACGAGTAAAATTGCGTGGTTCTACAACGAGATGGAGTATTTTAGCCGTAAATTCATCGTTTCCTTCGGTAAGGTAATCGAAGCGCAAATCCTGATTGCGATTTTTAATACGATCTTTACTACAATTGGTCTTTGGATTCTTGGCTTTCATTACTTGGTTGCCTTATCGATTGTCGTTTTCGTGCTAAGTTTGATTCCTGTTGCCGGTGTGATCATCTCCTTGATACCGCTTAGCATTATTGGACTTCAGCTTGGCGGCGTCATGATGGTCGTCTATCTAATCGTGATGATCATGGTCATTCATGCTTTTGAGAGTTATTTCCTTAATCCGAGATTGATGTCGTCCAAGACGAAGCTTCCGATGTTTTACACGTTTGTTATTCTCATATTTTCAGAGCATTTCTTTGGTATATGGGGTTTAATTATTGGTGTTCCGGTGTTTGTCTTCCTATTGGATATACTGGATGTAAATTATCGAGAAGAGACGGCGGGCAAAATAAAATCAGCGCAAGAACCTATAAAATAAAGCAATCAGGGGGCGTAGAGCGACGGTATGTACCGTTAGACAACGCCCCCTGTTCAATTTACCCTACACTCCTTTATAATGATGATGACTTCATGGAGTGCCCGTATGCACAGGAGGAGAGAAAAGTGAACAAAGATATGGATTATCAAGCTTATGATATGGGTGATGTGGAGACCCACAAATTAAAAACAAAATTGAAATTGGCAAGTGGCGATATTTTCAAAGCAAAAGGTCAGGCTGAAGGTCAGAAGGAGATTTATTGGCAAGTGGTCAGGCAAGTAGAAAAGAATACCTATATGTGTAAAGTTGTCGGCATCAATGAATATACCCCTTGAATACTAGCGTGTACGGTAGAGCAACGTTCATTAACAGCATCTGTTCATGGTACCAATTGTATGAAAACTAACATATATTTTTTACCAAAGCTATGATAAATTAAGAGAATATAGTATATTCGGGGTATTTGTCATTTAAAGGAGAAATAAATGTGATAAACAAGAAAAAAGTGAGAAAGGGTCCCAAGACCAGCAGGCTGGTCAAGGTATTAACGGCATCACTCGTTTTGAATCCTGCTTTGTATATGCTCACGTTTGAAAAAGCTTTTGTAGAGGCCGTTTCCACGGCTAGTTATAAAGCTCCCTATGTGAGTAAAGCGCTTCCGAACTTCCACACCGGAGTAGGAACTCCACTAACGCTTAATTTGAACGAATATTTTGACGGGATCAACAGCTATTCTGTATCTGCCAGCAATCTGACGGGCTTTACGGCTACAATTAGTGGAAGCTCGCTGATCCTGACCAACACGCGTACAGGAACGACAACGGTCAATGTCACGGGAACGGCTGCTAATGGGGGAACCGTATCCGATACCTTTGATGTCGCAGTTGTACCGGAGAGCTTGGATAAGGACGGCAACGGTCAGGTAGATATTGGTGAAATTGTGGCTTATGCCGGCAGTCGCCCGATGACCCGAGAAATTTTGCATGAAACGCTGAACTTCATCGTTCCTCAAAAGCTCACTTCCCCTAATACCGCTCCGAAGGCTCAAGATACATCAATTACGGTATATAAGAACAGTCCGACTACATTGAGCCCCACTGACTTATTCTCGGATGAGGATGCGCTTACTATTGACAACAACTCCATTAGTTTGAGTCCAACCGGATATGCGACAGGAAATGTAACCAATAACCAGCTTACCGTTACTGCGCTTCAGCATGGCTCCACGGTTCTGGATATAGCTGTAATGGATGGACGCGGGGGGAAAGCAAGCAATCGTTACAATGTAACGGTAGGCAATCGAGCTCCCGTTTTCACAGGCTCGGATGTAACGGTAACAACAAATACGTATTCGCCAACCATCGATCTACATACTTTATTCAACGATCCGGATGGAGATCCTTTACAATTTGGCACTTTGCAGGTTTCATCATCGTCGCCCAACACGCCTGTACAGCTTGTCAGAACCAACGATACCTTTAGACTATATGGTACTGCGACAGGATCTGCCACCGTAACGGCAAATGCATCGGACGCATATGGTGGAATGACGACAGGCTCCTTTAATGTAACAGTAACGAATGCAACTTATGTAAACCACCCGCCACAATATAATTCAGCGTCGAATAAGCTGGTCAATAGGACAATCGATCCATCCATTGAATCGAATGCGTACAATCCGTTTACGATTGATTTGACGAATGCTTTTACCGATCCGGATAATGATAATCTAACGTATTCGGTCGCGAGCAGTAGCGCTTCCATAGCTGCGGCTTCCATATCAGGTAATCTGTTAACGGTGACTCCGCAGACGGCAGCTCATGGTAAAACGACAGTGACTGTGACAGCGAACGATAATCGTGGCGAGATTGTCAGTTATGGCTTTGATTTGTTGTTTAATTCACCTCCGACATTTACGGGTTCACTGGTGAGTCTCCCATACAGTATTCAGCATATGGAGCCTGCAATCGTAAGTATAGCCGGGTTTGATGATGCCGACGATGCCAAGAACTTACTAAACTATACAGCGATGTCTGATTTGGATGGCGCTTTAATTGTTACGACTGCAATATCGAGCTCCAGTGCAAAAGCTTATATTAATGGTCTGTCCAGAGGAACGCACACCGTAACTCTGACTGCTACAGATCCATTTGGCGGCAATCGAACAGCCAGCTTCACGGTAGAAGTCAAAAACAATGCTCCTATGGTCAAGAGGCCGATTTCCGTTATAGACGGTGAGTCCGTAGCCATAGTGGCAAATGACATTTTTAACGATATCGATGGTGATAGCATGTCCCTGACCGCTTTCCAAGGTATAAGCACAAGTGGGCTGGTCACAGCTTCTTTTGCCAGTGGAACGTTGTATGTAACGGGAATTGGTGTAGATTCAGGGTTGGTTTTTGTTACCGTGAAAGACTCCCTTGGCGCTGAGTTAATCACTACAAACTATGGTGAAGCAGATCTTCCTGTGACGGTGTATAATCCGCTCCCTAACATACTGACAGATCCGAACATGACGAAAAAATTCAATCCATCTAGTTATTTTAGTGGATTTACATCCTTCACAGTTGTATCCAGTGATCCGAATGTAGCCCAGGTTTCGGGTCCGGCAGGTACGGATTATAATTTAACGGCAGGTAGCACGATAGGAGACACAACAACGATAACAGTCAAGGCATATGACAGCTACGGAGAAGCTTTGACAGCTACGTTTCAATTTAAGATAATGCCTCCTCCAGCCTAAAAATAAATGTACCAAAATGCTTTACATGAAACAGGTGAATCCCTTGCAAACAAACGCACTTGAATTTGAACCTATCATCGAAGCTTTAAAAATGAAGCGGTATAAGGAAGCAGAGACTCAGTCTGTCCGTATTTTACAGCATAATCGTCTGATCGCGCAGGTATGGGTATACCTCGGTGAGGCTTTGATGCATCAGGGGTATGGTAAGGCAGCGCGGATGGTGTTTGATCGGGCATGGCTGCTTGATCCGCAGTCAGGATGGGTTCGTGCCGTATATGAAGCGGTTAGTGGTGTGCCGGATGGGCCAGAGAGAGCTTCCATTCAGGAACTGCTTGCCGTAAAAAAGGTTACTGTCGCTGCAGCTATTCTCGCTTACAACAGTGACCGCTCCTTGGAACGCTGTTTGACCGCTTTGACTGAGACGAATGCCGTCGATGAGTTTGTCGTGATCGATTCTTACTCGACCGACCGAACGGTTGAGATTGTTCGCCAATTTTCTCAGGTCAAGCTTGTCAATGTCGATTGGCATGAGGACTTTGCTGACAAGCGTAACCAGGGGCTTAAGCATGTGGAAAGCGATTGGGTGTTGTGGGTGGATGCTGATGAATATCTGTTTCCTGAGGATCAGCATGCTATCCGCCAGGTGGCCGGAATATTCGATGAGGTAACGATTCCTCCTGTGCTGATGATTTGGCAGGTCAATGAGATGCAGGGAACGGTCTCGGATGAATTTAGCCAACACCGGATGTTCCCGACGAAGCGCGGCTTGAGCTATAAAGGACGTGTTCATGAGCAGATTGTGCTGGATGGACAGGGGATTTTTGATGGGGATACGTATCGTCAATCGGTACGTATTCGTCTTCTTCATGATGGATATGAGCCGACCGTTGTTCAGCAGGAGAAGAAGCTTGAACGCAATCTGAAGCTGCTTAAGCAGATGGTTGAGGATGAGCCGGGCAACCCGGGATGGCTGCTGTACTACGGCAGGGAGAACATGGTAGCTGGCAACCTGGACAAGGCCGTTGAGGTATTGACTTTGGCGGAGGAGAAGGCAGCGGGGCTGACGAATTTTGGGCGAACTCTGGATATTCTTATGTACCTGGTGAAGATCCACTTGTCACGCAAGGAGCTCGATCAGGCGGATCAGGCATGCAAGCGCGCCATTCAAATCGCTCCGAATTTCCCTGATGCCATCTACTATATGGCACAAATTCAGATGCGTCAGGCGATAGGTCTGCTTCAGACTGCAGAGGCCTCGCTGCGCAGTGTGAAAGGACATTATCAGGAATACCGCGGATCAACGCCCGCTGACACACAGATCCCGCAGTGGAGAACCGATGTGGCGCTTGCTGATCTGGCACTCATTTCCGGTAAAAAGGTGGAGGCTATTTCAATTTTCAAACGCATCTTGGAGCAGTACCCTGATCTGGATGTTATTCGCAAGAGGCTGGCACAATTAGAAGGACATGGGAAGTAACCGCTGAGGTTACTTTTTTTGTTGCCATATTCGGTAAATCAGGAACGTTATGAGCAAAAATAACACGTACACACCAATCGACAGCAGCAGGCTGCGGGTATCGGATGTCAAGCTGCTACCGATAAAAGCAAACAACAGCATGGCTGGAATTTTCCCGATAGCAGAAGCCGTAGCAAAAGGCAGCAGGCGTATAGAGAGAACCGCTGGATAAATATTGACGACAGCTTGAGGAATAAACGGCATCAGTCGAGCGAACAGGATCGTCATAAAAGGATTGCGTTCTATCCGTTCATGCAGCTTTTCCAGTCGGTTGAATTTGGATAAAAAAGCTCTGGCGTGATTGTGAAAGATTGTACGTGCCATTAAAAATATAAGCACCGAAGCAACTGATGCTGCAGACCAGCTAATCAGAGCGCCTATCCATGGACCATACACAAAACCAAGCAGTCCGATGATCACTTTATAAGGAACGACAGGGATGACTATAAAACCCATTGCGATGAGAAATATAACGTAGAGCGGAGCATTTCCATTTTGCATCCAAAATAGAATTTCATCCTTGTACAGGAAGAAGATCAGCAGCATGGCCGCATAGGTAAGGCCGGTATACCATTTTTTCATGAGCTCTCCTTATGATCCACACGGAAGCATACAATTCGCATTCAATGCAGGTGGGAAAGGGCGACCATCCTTCAAAAGAATTTGTCGGAGAGGCCGCCTTTTATGATTGTACGAACTAAGTCCTAGGTCCAGCCCCAAAAAAAGCCATCCCGATCCCAGGCTACACGACCCTTGTGCAGTTTTTTGAAAATCTTTTTGACTTCCTTGGATATGGACGGATTGCCATTGTCATTCACATAAATAAAGGATTCACCAAAGTTTTCACTAATATAGGTAACGGCTTGTGCTTGATATAAAATTCCGGCAAATCGTACTTCCTTCAACATCCATTCAGCTACTTCTTCTGCTGTAATTTCCAAACGAATCGCTCCCTAGCTGTGATATGATTAACTATTAATATATCATACTAATTGACAGATGTTTAACAAAGGAGAAATTGTACGTGCGAAGTTATTTGATTTTGGGAATGTGTGGGTTGTTTCTGATTCAATATTTTGCCCGGCTGCATTGGCTGGAGCCTGTTATTATTGTGATGACACTGATCGCTTTTGCCGGAAGTGCGACGAAGGCGAACCCTACAGCGCGTTGGTATGGTATCGTCATGCTCATTGTAGGCGTAACTCTGGAATGGGGGAAAGGCACCGGATTTCAAGGGATCAGTGATGGCATCTCGATGAATCTTCCGCTGTTAACGTTAGTCATTTTGGTGCCGCTGTTGTCCTTGCCCTTAAAGCTGGGTGGTTATTTTAGCGCGATTCATCTGTTCCTGCAGGGCTTAAGGCATCATCCGCGCAGTCTGTTTTCAGGAATTACGAGCGTCTTGTTTATATTAGGCCCGATTCTGAATCTGGGATCGGTTCGTATGGTGGACGAGCTGCTTAAGGATCTGAAGCTCCCTCCGGCCTTGTTAGCCAAAAGCTATCTGGTTGGCTTCTCGACGACGATGCTGTGGTCGCCTTATTATGCGGCAGTCGGATTGGTGCTCTATTATTTACAAATTCCAGTCACAGGTTATATGGCTTACGGGATTGGGTTGGCGCTGCTGTTTCTACTTATAGGCAATATTCTGTTTGCGATTTCACAAAGCCGACACCCTCTGAATATGGAATCTGAAGCCACGGAATTCACAGAGGACATCGTAAAAGGGTACCGCACCAAGCTGCTGCAAATGGGAATCATTATTGTTGTTTTGATGACGACCACATTTGTATTGGAATCGTTGACGCATTGGTCGATGCTGGTGATCGTTAGCTTGCTTGCGATTGCTTTTCCTCTCGGGTGGGGGGTGATCACAAAGGGCTGGAGCCGATTAATCCCGCATTGGATCGATTTCAGGGATCAATCAGTACCCCTCATGAATAATGAAATTGTGCTGTATACAAGTGCAGGCCTTTTGGGTCGAGCGATGCAGGGTACTGACTTTGGCAGCGGCATTGGTTGGGCTCTCACTACGCTTGCAAATCAATCGTTTATGCTATTTGCTGTTTGTGTAGTCGTGACCATAGTTGCCGTCACTTTTATCGGCATCCATCCGATGGTGATTGTCACTGCGTTAGTTACACAAATGAACGCTGAACAGTTGGGTACCACAAATCCCATATTGGCTATGCTGCTGATGCTTGCTTGGTCGATTTCGTCGGTGTTAAGCCCTGTGAACCCGCTGAATTTGATGGTTAGCCGCCTTACAGGACTTTCCGGGCTTCAGGTCGGACTTCGTTATAATGGCTGGCATCTGCTGATCGTAGCTGTGCTGGGGATCGGGATTATTACGATTATTCACTAGAGAGGTCTAAGGAATGTCAGATAAGAATGGATTTGCTCGCGGATATTACTTATACTACAGGTATGATGAAGATCGATAAATAATGGAGTGGTGAGATGAGCAAGGGAAGAGTATGGAATAAGGGGAAACGCAACGGGGGAGGCGGACCGCCGGAAGGAAAGAGCAGCAAGGCTATCGCGGCAGCTAATAAAAGCAGTATCGCCCCGCCTCAAGAAGAGTCTGGTATGTCTGAACAAGCCGTTGTCAAAGAGGTAACCCGGGTTGATCAGATTAAACCGATGAATCGCGCCAATTGGGTATCAAGGCCAGCGAGAATCACACCGGAGAAGAAGGGCACAAACAACACCGATACGCAGCAGTAACGCTGATTTATACCCAACGAACCTCCTTTTCAGGGGTTCGTTTTTTTGTTAAACGGGTAAAAATAAAGGAAACTTAAGGAAAATGTAGAAATCATTCAGTGCCTTATCTCAAAAACTATCGTCATACTCTTGTACATGAAAGGAAATACGATGATCTCAATAACCGAAGCTTATGTGGATTCATTGGCGATTAACGCCAGCGCTATGAAAAATGGCCGCGATCTGGCCAAGAAGAAAAGCTTTCCGATGCTGGGTAAATCGATTGACGAATCGCTTATATTTGGCGAATGCAAGGGGAGCGGCAAGGAGCCGTATCGCTGCTCGGTAGATCTGGTGAAGCCAGATGAACCGGTATTTCGCTGCTCCTGCCCAAGCCGGCAATTTCCTTGCAAGCATATACTTGGACTGATGTACGCATATGCACAGGGTGATTCTTTTGTGACTGCTGATATTCCCGCTGATATTGTCGAAAAACGAGAGAAGGCGGAGAAACGCGAAGAGAAGCGGGAGGAAAAAAAGAACGAACCCCAAGGCGAAGTGTCTCCCAAGAAGAAAAAGACAAACCAAGCGGCTTTACTTAAAAAAATAGCTGCACAGCTCGAAGGCATCTCGCTATTGGAAAAGCTGATTCATCAGCTGACGCAGGCGGGACTTGGCAGCCTGGATAAAAAAACATTGAAAACTTTAGAGGATCAATCGAAGCAATTGGGCAATTATTACATACCGGGATTGCAAATTGCTTTTCGCGAGCTGCTGCTTGAAATAGGCTCTGCGAATGATTTAAAGGATAAAGAATCGATGTATTCCGCCATCGTTGAACACCTGGGAATCTTACATACGTTAGTCAAAAAAAGCCGCGATTATTTAACTGCCCGACTTGATAACCCGGACACCCCGATCGACATCGAAACGACGCTGGAGGAACGGATCGGTCATGCCTGGCAGCTTGCCGAGCTGCGTGAGCACGGACGTGTGCGGTCTGGCGCGGAGCTGGTTCAATTGGCATTCCTGTCCTATACGGATCAGGCTCGCAGTGAATTTGTCGATGAAGGCTATTGGGTTGACCTGCGTTCGGGACGGATCGATGTGACGCGTTCCTATCGGCCTTTTCGGGCAGCCAAGCATATGCGGGAGGAGGACTCTGTCTATCAGGTGGTCATGCCTCAGGAGCTGTTCATGTATCCGGGTGAGATTAATGCGCGAGTACGCTTCGAGGAAGCCGCGCTGCGTGATGTGGTAGAGGGGGACTATGTGCAAATTGCGACTGCAGCTCACAAATCGTTTCCAGAAGCGATCAAGCTGGTGAAAAATCAGATTAAAAACCCGTTGTCCGATAAACATCCGGCCCTGCTGCTGTCTTATACCGAAATTAGGCGAGTGGATGACGGATATGTCATCGTGGATGGACAAGGGAAATCAATCATGCTGGCAGATGTCGCCTTTCCAGATCGTGCCACCACGCCGCTAATTCCTCTGCTGAATAAACAAGTTGTACATAATCAGGCCCTGCTGGTCCTTTTCGGCCACGATAGGCAAACCAACCGCTTGCAGGCCCAGCCGATAAGCATTGTGACACCTGATGAAATAATTCAATTGCTGTATTGATGGATCAGATTAGGTCATAAGGATAACTGAGAAGGTTAGGAGATCATGTGATGAGCATAGCTATTTTATCCGATTTGCAGCAAGAGATACGACGTTTGTTTATTGCCGGCAGCGGGCTGGCAGAAGGCGACCTTCGTTTGACGAAAATATTGCCCCAGCTGCAAAAGCTTGGCGAAGCCGCGCCTGTTTTCAATAGGGTGGCCCAGTCGCTGGCGCAGGTAGTAGAGCCGCAAAAAGCCGAGCAGGCCGCCGTAAAGCTGCTAGACCTCAGCATACTGGTGAATTCGATTTTGTATACACAGGGTACAACAGAGCCGACAGGCGGTATGGCAGAGAGCGTACAGGTCGAGGGAACGAGTATCGCGTGTTCAACCACAATTCCTCACCGCAAGCTTCATCCGGCTGTCGAGGCATTAACATCCAAGGGCCAGGGAAGAATGGAGCAGCTCCGTCTGTCTTTTGAGGATGGATGCCTGCAGGATTTCCGAATTATCCCGATTGTGGTAGCTGCACTGGATGATGGTTACTCAGAGATTGCCGAATTCGTTTATGAGAAGATCATTCCGGCTTATGGTGCGGACGCACTTCCAGCACTTCAGGAGCAATACAATCCACAGGGTGGCAAACCGGATGGGCGTCGGCTCAGGCTGCTGCATCGTTTGCTGGATGCTTCCGGTATGGACCTCTATCTTCAGGCTGCACAGGAG
The DNA here is from genome assembly GCF_025567575.1 of Paenibacillus baimaensis. Lineage (NCBI taxonomy): Bacteria > Bacillati > Bacillota > Bacilli > Caryophanales > Paenibacillaceae > Paenibacillus > Paenibacillus baimaensis. The sequence goes on from NZ_JAOQIO010000077.1 coordinate 70,902, forward strand.
GGTTCTCTAGACGTCCGTTCAGCTGCAATAGAGCTGCTCGGCAATTATTCGGAACAGGAAAGCTATATTCTGGAGCAAGCTGATGATAAGAAAAAGGAGATTCGCAGCGCAGCATTTGCCGGCCTGGCAAAGCTTGGAACGGAGAAGGCAGTGGATCGTCTGTATCAGGCTTTAACCTCGTCCAAGGATCGTGAGCTTGCCGCGGAGCCTGTATCACAATGCAGTGCAGCAACGCTGACAAGCAAGATTATTGCCAATGCTGAGGAAAATTTGCAGCGAATCGTTAGCGGACAGGGAAAAGTCGGAGCTGCGAATGCCGCTGTGAATAAGGAAAGAGAAGAATCGATCAAGCAGCTGCTTGCCGATGTGCAGGCACTGGATGAGAAGCAGCCGGAAGAAGTGCTGGTATTCCTGAAGAAGCTGCTCTCCACGTCCGACTTTATTATTCCAGAAACAGAAGAGATCCAGCAGCAGGCCGCAAATCAGCTCTTGTGGATGCATACACCGGAAGCCTATGAATTTGCTATCAGCCTACAGGCTGCGTATAACGGCACATTTATTGCCTACAGCTTCCGTGCAGCCTATAAAACACTTTCGCCTGAAGAAGTGTATAAGCGGTTTGCACCGGTATTGTCAAATCCTAAAAAAGTGGCTGCCAAGCAGCTATTAGGCGCGATACATCGGGTCACACCTTCGTTGTCCAAGCAACTGCTGGCAGCTGGCTGGGATGACGAGGACTTTAATGACACATCGTTTGCAGCAGGCGAGTCTGCATCCAAGCTTGACCCGAGATGGATTGATGTATTTGTGGAAATTGATGAGGAAGAGCTGGTATGGTGCCTTGCAGATCGTCCGAACCCACAAATTGCCGCTTATATGTCCAGCAAGGTTCAATTGAAACCAAGCTTTCGGACCCATCGTACCTCCTCGCTGCTGCTGGCATTATTCCGAATTGGATACAAAGAAGCGCCGGAGCTGTTAATGGGCATTTTGGAGAAGGAATCGGTCAAAAATTTGTATTATTTAGACACCGAGCAGCGTGCGCTTCTGAATCTGCTACCGCGTTCCTATGCTGACAGGTTGCAGAAGTTCGCTGAGGCGCTTACGTATGAGAACGTCAAAAATCAGATACTTGCAATTACTGAGTCTGTAGGAGCCAAACCAGAAGAGTTAGCAAATGAATCGGTTACCGAGAAGGGAAAGGGATTATGGGGATGGATCAAAAACAAGATGTCTTAAGGCTTCCAGCCGAGCGGTTATACGAACAAGAGCTTGAGGCTTTGAAGCAAGCGGATAAGGATGCCTTGCCTTCAGGCTGGAAGCTTTCTCCCAAATCCGTGCTGACGTTCATTACTGGAGGTACAGCAGGCGGCGTGGATATCACGCCCAAATATATCGGGAACCGCCGTCTCGTAGAAATGGCCATTGCCACGCTGCTGACAGACAGGGCGCTGATGCTGATTGGCGAGCCGGGAACAGCCAAGTCATGGCTTTCCGAGAATCTGACCGCTGCGATCCATGGGGATTCCTCCAAGGTCATTCAGGGAACGGCGGGTACAAGCGAGGAGCATATTCGCTATTCATGGAACTATGCGATGCTGTTGGCGCAGGGACCATCAGATCAGGCGTTGATTAAAAGCCCAATTTTCCGAGCGATGGAGAGCGGTGGCATTACACGCTTTGAAGAAATTTCACGCTGCGCCTCAGAGGTTCAGGATGCTTTAATATCGATTTTATCTGAAAAAACATTGTCAATTCCCGAGCTTGATCGGGAGCTGTCGGCGGCACGCGGATTTTCGGTGATTGCGACAGCGAACACCAGGGATCGTGGCGTTAATGAAATGTCGGCAGCCTTGAAACGGCGATTTAATATTATTGTGCTCCCGGCACCGTCGGATATTGAAACCGAGGTAGGCATTGTCCGTAAACGTGTCGGTGAAATCTCTGCGAATTATGAGCTGAACGCTTCCCCTCCGGACGATGAAGCGGTACGTAAAGTCGTGACAATTTTCCGTGAATTAAGAAGCGGGATGACGCTTGACAGCAAGAGCAAGATTAAGCCGCCAAGCGGTGTCATTTCCACAGCAGAGGCGATCTCCTTGCTGACGGGAAGTATGGCGCTGGCAGCCAGCTTCGGGAATGGTACGATTACGGATGAAGATGTCGCGGCAGGACTGCAGGGTGCGATTGTTAAGGATGAAGAGAAGGACAGCCTGGTCTGGAAGGAATATTTGGAAAATGTGATGAAGAAGCGGGGATCATCATGGAGAAGTCTGTACAACGCTTGCTCGGAGATGAACAATTGAATAGCAGTGCGGCTCACAACGGCTCTTCTGTGGGAGAAGAAACGGACAATGGCTTTCACGTATTCGGGATTCGGCATTTATCCCCTGCTGGCGCCCATCATTTGTTATCTTTTCTCGATAAGGTTAAGCCAACTGCCATTCTGGTCGAAGGGCCGAGTGATGCAAGCGGCCTTATCCAACAGCTAACCTCCCGTGGTGTTGTGCCGCCGATTGCCATACTCGCTTATACGGACCAGCTTCCGGTACGGACGCTGCTCTACCCACTGGCTGAATATTCGCCGGAATATCAGGTTTTCGTATGGGCCAACCGTCATGGTGTGCACACCGAATTCATCGATCTGCCGTCGAACTCGGCGCTGGCGCTATATGAGCAGCGGCGGAACCAGCGCAAAGCTATGCCAGATGTTCAGGATGAGCAGGATAGTGGGTCACAAGTACAGTCTCAGGATGATCAACAGCATGGACAGCAAGCAGTAGACAGTCCCCGGGAAAACGCGCTGCAGGCTTATTTGCGCCAGCAGCATGAGCGTTATGAGCGCATAGCCGAGCTTGCGGGTGAGCCCGATTACGATGCTTACTGGGAACGTCATTTTGAGCACAACACACAGAAGGATGCTTATCAGCGCTCCATCTACGAGTTTTCGTTTCAGATGCGAGCCTTGTCCGAGCAGGATGAACGGGAGCACGACGCCGCAGAGACTGCCTACAATGAGATTCGTGAAGCGTATATGAGGCGTCGAATCCGCGATCTGCTGGAGGCAGGACATTCGCCGGAACGGGTAGTTGTCGTTACTGGCGCGCACCATGCTTCGGCTCTTGATCTGAGACTTCCGGTCATGAATGACAAGCAGTTGGCAAGCTTGCCAATTGCTTCAACGAAGCTGACGTTAATGCCTTATTCCTTCTATAAGCTGTCCAAACATTCCGGATACGGAGCCGGGAATCAGGCTCCAGCCTACTTCACTTTATTTTGGCAATGCTTGCAAAAGGGTGATTTGAGTCAGCTGCCCTCCTTATACTTTTCCCATGTGGTTGCCTATCTTCGCGAGCAGGGCACGTATCGCTCGACTGCAGCGATTATTGAAGCGGTACGATTGGCGGAAGCACTTGCATCGCTGCAGGGGGGCAGTCAGCCAACCTGGAAGGATTTACGCGACGCGGCAGTCGTTTGTCTCGGATACGGGGAGCTGTCACCGATAGCGGAGGCATTAGCCAGAACCGATGTGGGAACAGCGATCGGCAGCTTGCCGGAAGGCGTCAGCCAGACACCGATTCAGGATGATATGAATCGTGAGCTGAAGCGGCTGAAGCTGGAGAAATACAAATCGACAGTAGCGAGCACGCTGCAGCTTGACCTGAGAGAAAATCGCCGGGTGAAGACAGAGGAGGCCGCTTTTATCGATCTATCGAGGTCTGTCCTCCTACATCGGCTGGAGCTGCTTGGCATCAACTTCGCGCGCAAGCAGCGGGTTCAACAGGATGCAGCTTCATGGGCTGAGCATTGGGTATTGCAATGGACGCCAGAAGCCGAAATTCAAACCGTGGAGTCTACCTTAAAAGGTGAAACGATAGAGCTGGCGTCAGCCTTTGTGATCAATGAAAGACTGGAGTCATGCGACGATATTGCCGAAGCATCACGTCTCATACGGATTGCATGCGACTGCGGTTTGCCGAAGCTGATGGAGCAAGCCAGGGCTACCCTGCAGCAGCTTGCTGTCGATGTAGGCAATTTAAATCAAATTGCCGCAGCCGCTTATGAGCTTTCGGTCTTGATCCAATATGGATCACTACGCAGGATTGAGACCAGTTCCTTAATTCCTTTACTCCAGCAGCTGTTTTTGCGAGGGGCGCTGCAGCTCGTAGATGCCGCAAATTGTAATGATGATGCTGCCAAAGCCATAGTGGCCGCCATTCAGACGCTGCATGGTATCGCTCAGGAGCATTATGAAATTGTCGATGACAGGCTTTGGCTGAACAGGCTGCATGAGCTTTCCTCACGGGATGACCGGAATGCCAAATGCTCCGGATTTGCTTTTGCCATCCTGTTGGAGCGCAACGAGATTTCCGAGGAGCAAAGCGCTCAGGAGGTATCAAGACGGCTTTCGCCCGGCATCCCTGCGGATCTCGGAGCGGGCTGGTTCGAAGGCTTGTCCATGCGCAATCGCTATGCACTGCTCTCCCGTTTATCGTTGTGGAAGCAGCTGGACGCTTATATGGAATCACTGGAGGAGGAGCAATTTCACCGTTCGCTCGTTTTTTTACGGAGAGCTTTTGGATCGTTTGAGCCGAGGGAAAAGGCGGCGATTGCCGAGATGATGGGTGATATCTGGGGAGTCGATGCAGGCCAGACAGGTGAAATGCTGCAGCAACCGCTCAGTGAGGAAGAAAAGGGGAAACTCGATGAGCTTAATGACTTTGATTTCGGGGATTTGTAAACTATGACAACCATCAATCAGGAACAGGTAAAGCGTTGGAGATTGGTTCTGGGCGCGGCCTCAGAGGAGAAGCTGAAGGCATGCGGCGGCGGCTCCGGCAGGCTGCTTGACGGAGATGATGTGTTGATGGATGAGGCACTGGCTGCCATCTACGATGATACGGCGGATGCATCGGGCATGGATGCTGGGACTTCGGGCAAATCAAGGTCGGCCGGGCTGGGCCCATCCTCGCCAAAGCTCGCCAAATGGCTGGGAGATATTCGTTCTTTTTTTCCGCAGGACGTGGTATCGGTCATTCAAGCAGATGCGATAGAGCGCAAAGGATTAACACAGCTATTGTTCGAGCCTGAGCTGTTGTCACAGGTGAAACCGGATATTCAAATGGTGGCGACCTTAATGGCGCTCAAAGGCAAGATACCCGAGAAAACAAAGGAAACAGCCAGACAGCTGGTTAGAGCCGTAGTTGAGGAAATTGTGAAACGGCTCTCGTCGAATATGCAGCGTGCAGTCACGGGGGCACTCAACCGGAGGCAGCATTCGCCGCTGCCATCCTTTACAGGTCTCGATTGGAATCGTACGATCAGAGCTAACCTGAAGCACTACGATCAGGAACGGCAGCTGCTCATTCCGCAGAAGGTTTACTTTTTTGATCGCGCCCGCAAAAGCAAGGAGTGGACCGTTATCCTGGATATCGATCAAAGCGGCTCGATGGCCAATTCGGTAATCTATGCCTCGATTATCGGTTCGATCTTTGCCAGTATGCCGGCACTTGATACACGTGTGGTTGCCTTTGATACCGAGGTTGTCGATCTTAGTGAGCAGTGCGCAGAGGACCCGGTAGATATGCTGTTCGGTATTCAACTTGGCGGAGGCACGGACATTAACAAATCGGTTGCCTACTGCGAGCAATTCATTACGGAGCCGAAGAAGACTTTGTTCATTCTCGTAACGGATTTATATGAGGGCGGCAACCGTTCAGAGCTGCTGCGCAGATTGGACGATTTGCAGCAGGCTGGTGTAAAAACGATTTGTTTGCTGGCTTTATCCGATGAAGGTACGCCTTCCTACGACGAAATGGTAGCCAAAAAACTGTCCCAGTTTGGGATTCCCTGCTTTGGCTGCTCTCCTGACCGTCTGCCCGAGCTGATCGAAGGGGCCTTGAAGGGACAGGATCTGCTGATGCTCGCTAATCGGGTACAGGCGGGTTCGAACCCGTAAATCCTGCCAAATTCCTTGCCTGAAGGCCGATGAAGCTGATCTTTACGGTCATTTCATCGGCCTTCAAGCTCGGGTTCATTAAATATTTACTTGTATTTTACAAAAAGAGGTTGAAAGTTAACAAAACGCTTTGTATAATAATGACATGATCCAAGTTAAACCGGTTTAATGAATCGGTTTTTATTGGGGAAATCATTAAACCGGTTTAATGATTTCTTAACAATCGTTAAAAGGGGGGATCAAATGGCAACCATCGATGACGTAGCCAAAGCTGCGGGTGTTTCCAAGGGAACGGTATCCAGTGTATTCAGCAAAAAAAGACCTATCAGCCGTCCTGTAACTGAACGAGTTCTGGAGGTTGCCAAGGGTTTAGGATATTACCCGAGCCATGTTGCGCGAAGTCTGGCTATTAAGAAAACGATGATAGCTGGCTTGAAAATGCCGATATCCAAAGATAGCGTGATGTCGGGTTTCGAGATTCAGATGATCAATGGTGTTATAAGAGAGTTTTCCAAGCAGGGCTACAGACTTTTGTTAGATACGCTTCCTGAGCACGATGATCCGACCCAATTTTCCATCGATCCGGTGGATGGTGTCATTATGCTGAACCCGAGAAAACAGGATCCCCGTATTGAAAGGTACAATCAAATGGGTATCCCGTTAGTATTGATTGGCCGTCCAGATCCAATTGAAGAGCAAATTAGTTATGTCGACAATGATAACCGACACTTAAGCTTGCAGGTAGGTCAATATTTAATTAACCTCGGACACACAGCTATTTTATTTCTTAACTCCAGCGCTGATATGACGGTCGCTATTGACCGGGAGAACGGTCTGGCAGAAGCTTTCCAGCAAAGTGGTCAATCCTATGATCAGGTGCACGTTATGAACTATTCGAGAAGGCAGCATGCCAATCCGACTGAATATGGTTATGTTTCACTTAAGAACATCTATGAGCCTAATCGATTCACTGCCATCATTACAGACACGGACCGTGTAGCACTCGGGGTCATGAGAGCCGCAAGAGAGCTTGGCATCGATATACCCGGTGAGCTATCAGTTATAGCCTTAAGCAATGATGCTACACTGGCACAGGAAATGACGCCTGCATTAACCTCGGTTGAGCTATCCGCAGAAATGCTGGGTACGGAAGCAGCCAAAATTTTAGTCGAGAAAATGAAAGATGTGGATATCGTCGAGCAAAAGATCATTGAAGCCAAATTGGTTATTCGCGAATCGTGCAGGTTACTGAAATAAGCCGCCAATAGGCGGGTCATAAATGTAAACGCTTTATTAAGATTGTGTAAAGGCTTTATATAATCTGGGAGGTATATGATGATTACGAAATCGAAAGTTATGAGCTTAACGATGGCAATTGCACTGCTGGGCACCCTATTGGCAGGTTGTACCGATAACAATACTGCAGCACCGTCAACAGGCAATTCAACTGCAAACACGCCAAAAGGAAATGACAAAAAAGAAGAAAAAACTCTTCGTATCATGTCAGGCGTTATTGGCGGTAAAACCCCTGAAGAGAACACATTGTTCGAAAAAGAAATTGAACGGTTGACCGGTATTAAAGCGAAGCTGGATAAACCGGCATCCGATTATGACCAGAAGTTGCTGGCAGCCATCGCATCCGGCGAGAAGTTCGACCTACTTCAGATCAGTAAAGAAAAAATGAACCTGTTTATCGATCAAGGTATTGTGACGCCACTTACGGATCAAGTGAAAGCTTCCAAAGTATTGTCCGATCCGGAGGTTTTGCCTGCGGGTGAATGGGATCAGATCAAGACGAAAGACGGTAAGATTTATGGTGTGTTCACGAAGTTTCAAGGCGGAACGATGCCGATTGTACGAAATGACTGGTTAAAAAAGCTGAATTTGCAGGAACCCAAAACATTGGATGACTATTACAAGGTGTTAAAAGCATTTACCGAACAGGACCCGGACGGCAATGGCAAAAAGGACACGTACGGTTTAAGCACAGCAGGTATGTATGAGCTGCAAGGTATTTTCAGCGCAGCGGGCTTGAAACAGCGTTATGTGGAGAAGGACGGCAAGCTGGATGTGCCTTACTCGACGGATGCGGCTATCCCGATTTACGAGTGGCTGAATAAGCTTTATAAAGAAGGTATATTGGATCCTAACTTTGCGACCAACGATACCGGTAAAATGCGTAATCTGTTTTTGACGGATCGTGTAGGCATGATCACTTATTGGGACGCATGGGTAGGGATGCTCAACAATACAAGAAAAGAGCAGGACGCCAAAACCACATTTGAAGCCAAAGGACTTCCTGGCGCAGCCGATGCAAGCGGCAAGCATATGATCCGTCGCGGTGATCCGGACGTATGGGTCATTCCGGTGAATGCGGAGCATCCGAAAACAGCATTTGAATTTATTGAATGGTGGCATTCCAAAGACGGCATTATGCTCGGAAGCCTGGGCATTAAAGACAACGATTATACGGAGAGTGGCGGTAAATACGAGCTTACTAAAGCAGGTAAAGAGCATGCGATGGACCATGGCGTCCCTTTCTGGTACAACAAAAAAGTTCAACCTCCTTTCGGTCTGCTGCCAGGGGTAAAGGAAGCTCAGGAGCTGGTTGTGAAATATGCAACGCTTGAGCTGACGCCAGCCAAATGGGCAGATGCCGAGAAGATCATCAATGAAAATTCATTTAAAGCCATTCTCGGTGAAATGTCGGCCGCTGATGCGGTTAAAAAGATGCGTGAGCAGCTAAAAGCAAGCAAACTGATCGACTAATCTAAGATGAAGTTTCAGCTGTTCGAAGGGAGTATATCGCTTGAATGCTCCCTCCGATACGGCTGAAATTACCAAGCGGATAAGGTGGTGGCTGACTTTTGAAAGCCGTCTTGAAGTATAGAACGCTTTATGTGATGATGATACCCATTTTGACTTACTTTTTTCTTTTTTCGTATTATCCGTTAGTACGCGGCCTCATCATCAGCTTTCAAAATTTTCGATTAATCGGAAACCGGCCTTTCGTAGGCTTTGATAATTATTTGTTTGTTCTGAAAGATCCCACATTCTGGACAGCTTTTCAAAATACGTTGGTTATCGGCGGATTTACGCTCGCCATCGGATTCATTATGCCGATTATACTTGCCTTGTCATTGAACGAGGTATTGTCCGTCTGGTTTAAGAAATTAACCCAAATGATCGTATATTTACCTCATTTGTTCTCATGGGTCGTTGTTGGCGGTATGTGGATCATGCTGCTGTCTCCCGATACAGGGATCGTGAATCAAATACTCCAACTGCTTGGAAGCGCCAAACCGATCAGCTTTATGTCGAGTACCATCTATGCACGTTCCATTATGGTATTTACCGCCGTTTGGAAAGACATGGGGTTCATTGTTATTTTATATCTCGCTTCCATCGTTTCCATCAATCCGTCTCTCTATGAAGCGGCCAGAATGGATGGCGCGAACCGTTGGCAGTTGGTCCGTTTCGTCACACTTCCATCGCTTGCTTCCACAATGAAGGTAGTTATTATGCTCAATGTGCTGAGCGCACTGCGTATGTTTGACCAAATCATTGTGATGAGAAATGGAGCGATTGCCAGCAAGGTCGATGTGATTATGATGTATACGTTCCAAAAAGGTATTCTGGAATTCAATATCGGCACTGCGACTGCTGCGGGTTTTATCGTTATATTAGCTACGTTAATTCTTACTTTTATAACCCGATTGATCATTCGCTATGATGACGGAGGAGACAAATAATATGAAACTTGAATCCAAAGGATGGTCGGGACGTCTCTTCGATGTAGTGAATATCGCTTTTTTGCTTCTTCTTGTAGCGACCATGTTTATTCCTTTTCTGAATACGTTCGCCTTGGCATTCTCCACCAATTTTGCTTCCATGCAGCCGGCTATTGTGTTGTGGCCCAAAGAATTCAGTATTGAAGGCTTTAATACCGTGTGGAATCGACTGCAGCTTTATCAGCCATTCAGCAACAATATTATTGTCACCGTGATCGGCACCATTGGGCATGTGTTTCTGTGTGCTATGGCGGGTTATGTACTCGTCCAACCGCGTTTGCCTGGTAAAAAGCTGATGGTATCGTTGATCCTGGTCACCATGATGGTACCGAGTGAATCGATCATGATCCCACTGTATGTCGTCAACAAGGAGCTGGGTCTGCTTAACACATTATCTGCGCTTATTTTTTCAGGGTTGATCTCCGGCTTTGGCGTATTGTTGATGCGTAACTTCTTCTTAACCGTACCTTTGGAAATGTCGGAATCAGCACGAATGGATGGGGCAGGGGATGTCCGTATTTTTACGACGATGTATTTACCGCTAGCGAAGGCAGGTCTGGCCACAGTAGCCTTGTTTGAGTTCGTCAGCCGTTGGAATCAATTCACCCCGGCACTGCTCTACATTAACAATCATGCGAAATATACACTGCAGATTGCCTTGAAAGCACTCATTATTGATACGGATGCGACCTCCAGCAATTTCATCATTACAACGAATGTCAGGATGGCGGGTATTGTGATTGCGCTGCTTCCTTTGGTCATTATTTATCCATTTGTGCAAAAATATTTCGTCAAGGGCATTATGGTCGGTGCTAATAAAGAATAGAGCTGCAATGGATGTACCACACTTTTAGACAAATGATGAAAGACGGTGGAACCCTATATGATCCAAACGGACAGAGTAAGCCACACAGCTACATTTACCAGAACCGTTGAACATTCGGAGCAGAGCTCCTATATCGAAGTTCCTTTTGAGATGCCGCAGCATGTGGAAGAGATTCAGGTCAGCTATGAGGTGGAGTCTTCCGGTGGTGATATTGCGGTTATCGATTTAGGAATTCGCGACCTGAATCGAATTCGAGGGTGGAGCGGCGGAGCTCGGAAGTTTTTCAATATGGGGTTGGAGAAGGCAACACCGGGATATTTGCCTGGACCTCTGGACGCTGGTGAATGGGCGGTTGTGCATAATGCTTATAAGATTCCTCAAGAAGGCTGCAAGGTTACGGTAACCATTACCTTTTTCCTGATGACCCCGCGTTGGCTCAAGGGTGACCTGCATATGCACAGTCTGCACAGTGACGGTACTTACACGTTGGAGGAGAATGCATCCATTATGGAAGAGCTGGGCTGCGATTTCATGACAATGACGGATCACAATACGATCAGTCAAAATTTGGCCTATCCACGCACCACCAGCCTGGTGATGATACCGGGAATGGAGTTTACAACCAACTTTGGTCACAGCAATTTCCTTGGTGTAACGGACCCTTTGGATGATTTTCGGGTAAGCAGTCAAGCTGACGTGAACCATAGACTGGCTACTGCACGCGAACGAGGCGCCAGGATTGTATTGAACCATCCTCATTGCGATTATTGTCCATGGGAATGGGATTTTGATGTCGATCATGACTGGGTGGAAATTTGGAACGGTCCCTGGACTGAACGAAATGCACGCACTTTGGCTTGGTGGCAGCAGCAGTTGTTGAGTGGTAGGAAGTTGAATGTGATAGGCGGCAGTGATGTTCATCGCCCTGATCCTTATGTCAAGCATGCGATGCCGTGTACCTGGGTATATGCGTCCTCCAAAACTGTGAATGGGATATTGGCTGGAATTGATGAGGGCCATGTAACCATTAGCTATGCACCTGATGGGCCTTTTGTACAATTAGAATGTGGACCTTACAAAATGGGGAATTCAGTGCCCGCAGGGGAAGCGGGAGTCGTGAAGCTGCAAGCCCAGCATCTCTTGGCAGGTGATGAAGTGAAGCTTATTAGCAGCAAGGGTCTGGAACAACATGTAACCGTGAACAACGACGGTGCTCTGGAGCTTACGCTGGATGCGGCAGGCAGACGATTTGTCCGCGCTGAGGTGTGGAGAACATTTCCGAACGTAGATACCACCATGCGGATGGCTGCGCTGTCGAACCCGATCTACTTTGATTAAAATAAATGACGACGAGGTAAATCCCGTATGAATATGACTGTGATGACTTTTAATTTAAGATATCATACACCTGATGATGGAGAATCGGCTTGGCCCCATCGGGTAAATAGTGTGGCACAGATGATTCGGGACCATAGTCCGCTCATAGTTGGAACTCAGGAGGGCTATTATCCGATGCTGACCGATCTGCAGGAGCGTATACCTGAATATGCCTGGGTCGGATACGGTCGTATGGGTGAGCATGAGAACGAGCACTGTGCTGTATTCTACAAAACCGCTGAGCTTGAGGTACAGCATCAAGGTCAGTTTTGGCTGTCGGAGTCACCCTTGGAGCCTGCTTCTATAGGCTGGGATAGTCATCTTCCGCGAATTTGCACATGGGTCAGCTTTCTTCACAAAGCATCATCCAAGCAGTTTATTGTATATAACACGCATTTGGACCATATGGGAGAACAGGCTCGGAAGCTGGGTGCTGCTTTAATATGGGATACCCTTCACTCTCAGCACATCGAGTTTGGTTTGCCTGTAATCGTAATGGGAGATATGAACAGCCATCCTGGCGACTGGCCGATTCGGTTTTTACGCGGGGAAGTGGAGCATATGGGCAAACAAACTTGGCTCAAGGATGCTTACACAGCATTATCCGGACCTATTGGCCTCACTGCCCATTCCTTTCAGGGTGGCGATGAAGGTGAGCCTATCGACTATATATTTGTTTCTCCTGAAATAGAAATAGCGACAACGATGGTGGATCGGCGCCAGCTACAGGGCGTATATCCTTCTGATCATTATCCGATTATTTCACAGCTGAGGCTGAGTGATCCTGTTCGTATGCAGGGGAAGGGGAAGTAACTTGTTCCGCACCAGGGAACGAAGGATGATATCGGAGTAGAGGAGACAGAGGCAATGAACACTAATCTCGAAAAAATTTATGTGGTTTTCAAAACACATTTTGATATCGGATTCACCGGACTCGTATCCGAGGTGGTCCACAGATACCGGACAGAGATGCTGGAGGAAGTGATCCAGATCTGCGAGGAGACGAATGGCAACAAGGAGCATGAACAATATGTTTGGACTATGTCGGCCTGGCCTTTATTGCAATCCTTGGAGGGCAGCGGGGAGCAGGACCAACGCAAAGCTTTGCAATTTCTGGAAAACCGCCAGTTAATATGGCATATGCTCCCTTATACGACACATACGGAATTTTGCGGGCTGGAGGAATGGATACGCGGGATGTACGTTTCGCGCGGTCTGAGCGAGAAATACGGCTATCACCCCAAAGATGCCAAAATGACCGATGTTCCGGGTCATACATGGATCGTGCCTTCTTTATTAAAAAAAGCAGGAGTAGAGGTGCTGCACTTAGGCTGCAATCCCGCTACGACACCACCCGATGTTCCGCCTGTATTTTATTGGGAAGGACCGGACGGCGAGCGGCTGCTCACGTTTTACTCCAAAGGGGCTTATGGTACAGGCATACTGCCACCTGAGGATTGGGAGCATCCAATCTGGCTGGCTATGATCCAGACCAGCGATAATCATGGTCCACACGAGGCTTCCTACATACAGGAAATGAAGGCTTCCATTGCGGCTAGCGGGTCCAAGGCTGAGCTGCATATCGGGAGCCTGACGGATTTTGCCGAAGACTTTCTGGCGCGGAATCCAGATCTGCCTGTTATTCGCGGAGACATGGCTGATTCATGGATTCATGGTGTCGGAACCGCTCCACGAGAGGTTTCGCGGGTGCGCGAGCTGAGAGGACGGATCGCAGCGGTAGAGAGTGCGCTATCGATGAATTCGCTTGTTGCAGGCGAAGCTTTGAGCTTGGAGGATAAGCAGCAGATTAAGCAAGCTATCGATACTGCTTATGAATATACGCTTCATTTTGGGGAGCATACGTGGGGACTGGATTGCAAAACATTTTTGTTCTCGAGGCAGTTCCCGAGGCGGTATGAAAAATCGGAGTTTATCGAAGACAAACGCAGCGAGCGTTATGTGTTGATGGAGCAGTCCTGGCAGGAGCAGATCGATTACCTCAATAAAGCCGAAGCCTCCATACAAGCTGCTGAGGAAAGGCTGCAGGTTCAGCCACAGTGGAATCCAACCAGCTTATCTGCGGCCGATAATGGCTCGGAAAGAAAGCTGCGTGTGTACAATAACCTTGGCTGGCAGCGTGATGCCTGGGTTCGTATTGTTGCGGATTCGGAGCATAGTCCGAATGAACTTGATACCTGGATCGATTCTGTCAGCGGTGAGCAGCTGAAGGTAGTTAACGATGAGTATGGTGTGTTGGTGGAAGTTAAGGGCCTACCGGCACTAGGATATAAGACGATAGCATGCGTTGCAAGCAGCGGGAACGTTCATAGTGGGGCTGAAGGTTCGGAGAAACCTTTTGTATTTGGAAGCTTAAGCGAGACGCAGGCCGTAATCGAGAACTCTTTTGTTGTCGTCACCATAGATAGAAAAACCGGATGGATCATCAGCCTGTTTGATAAGCGTCTGAATAAGGAATGGGTGGATACCGAGTCCGCGCAGGGCTTTGGACAGTATGAATATAACATTTATTCGAATCGGGAAATAACGAGCTATATTAAAAAATATGCGTACCGTTTCTATGACTGGGGCGTACATGATTTTGGAAAAACTGATTATCCCGAGCAGCAGAAGCGGCTTTCCTTTCAAACTGAATTGCGGCATATACGTCTTGTACAGGAAAAGCATGCGATCAAAGTGGAGTGTGTAGCCGGTAATAGTCAGGAATCGATTATGGATTATGGTAATGCCAGAGAAGTCATGTGGACGGTAACGCTGACGGAGGATTCTCCTTTTGTCGATATGGAATGGCAGATCAGCGGCAAAGAGGAGACGCCTTTAGCGGAATCCGGTCATATCTTATTTCCTTTGCAATTAAAGAATCCAAGCTACCGTATCAATAAAATGGGCAGTGTCATTGATCCGCTTGCCGAGATTGTACCTTCCTCCAGCACCTTGCTGAATTGCTGTGAAAATTTTGTCGATGTGTCGGATGGCAAGGTTGGGATGGCGATCATTCCTCTTGATTCTCCGCTATTTTTTATCGGTCGCAATGGCATGTGGGATTTTGAGCATGATTATGTGCCGGAGAAGCCTGAAATGAATTTTAACATTTTCAATAACTGGTGGGGGACGAACTTCCCGCAATGGACCGGTGGCAGCTTCAAGTATCGGTATCGGCTAATCCCGCACGCAGGGGATTGGGTGGAAGGGTCTGTGTGGCAAACTGCCGAGGAAACGATGAACTCAGCACTTACGGTTCCGGCTGAACGATCGGGTAACAACAATGTTGATGATCAGCTCGAACTACTCCCTGGCGGCTTGGATGGAATGGCAGTGACCTGCTTTAAACCAGCTGAAGATGGGGATGGCTACATTCTGAGAATTCGTGATTGGATCGGGAAGCCAAGGCTGGTAACGATTCAATTGCCCGCTCAAGTAAACAAGGTTTGTCTGACTGACCTGCTCGAATATGACCTTAGAGGTTTAAGCTTGTTGAAGAAACCGAATATGAATGAACAAGAGTTGTACTTTTCTACTCAAAGCTTTGAGGTTCATACACTGCGTTTGCGGTTTCACGAATCTACCCCCTACAGAAAGTAACGATTAATTTTGTGTTCGACCCTGCGGTGTTCAGTAAAGAGGCAGCATGATATGCTGCCTCTTTTACTTGTCCATCACACTTTTAACAACACACTGTTTAACCTGTGCTAAAATACGGTTAGTACTTTCATAAGAAAGGGGAATGCAACATGGACGTATTCAATCGAATTAAAGGTGGCCTTTACGGTGTGGCAATCGGGGATGCGTTGGGTGGCACGACGGAATTTATGACCAGTAAAGAGGTCAAGGCGAAGTATGGATATTTAACTGAGATTATAGGCGGCGGCGTCTGGGAGCTGGAAAAAGGTGAAGTTACCGATGATACGATGATGACGCTCTGCGTGGCTGAAGGTATATTGGCCAATCCATTGGACCCGATGCCGTATATTGGGGAGCAATTTATGAATTGGTACCGGACAGATCCCAAGGATATCGGCAATATTATTCGACATGTGCTCGCGACCTTTGAAGGTAATTGGTTTGAAGCCGCCTTTTTAACTGATCAGTACATGGGACAAAGTGCCGGTAATGGCTCTCTTATGCGCTGTCTGCCTGTAGGTCTGGTCTATGATAATCTGACCGAGATGGATAAGTATTCCCGCATGCAGTCCAAAATGACGCACTATGATGAGCGCTGCAACGAAGCCTGCTCGATTTATAATCGAATCGTATGGAGATTGCTTCAGAACGAGAGCCTTGCCGATGCCATCGAACAGGAAATTCGACATACTGACTATAAAGATATTTTGTTTGCGGAGCCCAATTGTGAACCGAGCGGATTTGTGGTTCACACCTTTCGATGGGTGCTGAACATCTTGTTAAATTCCAATTCCTATGCAGACACAGTACAAAAAGCTGCCAATCTCGGTGGTGATTCCGATACGATAGGTGCTATTGCCGGTG
The DNA here is from genome assembly GCF_025567575.1 of Paenibacillus baimaensis. Taxonomy (NCBI): domain Bacteria; kingdom Bacillati; phylum Bacillota; class Bacilli; order Caryophanales; family Paenibacillaceae; genus Paenibacillus; species Paenibacillus baimaensis. The sequence goes on from NZ_JAOQIO010000077.1 coordinate 87,358, forward strand.
GATTGGCTGGCGTACATTGCGGCTTTGAACAAATTCCTGTTACCTACAGCAGTGTCATAATAATCAAGGATCAGCTGAATGAGCTGGCAGGGAGAATATTTGACTTACGGGAAGCAAGAACTCGTTAAGTGGCTTCGTCTAAATCGTGATTCGCTACCAGCAGACTATGAGCATGTTATGCAATCGGGTATGACCCATGTTAAACTAACAAATAATGGTTACTATTTATGGTGAGTATGAGCAATTAGGAGGGCGATTATGAATATAGCGAAAATAGAAGCAGGCGGGAAAAATATAGCCGTCGTGAGCAGTAGTGAGATATTAATAGAGGATGTTCAGTCGGCATTGGATCTTATGGCAACGGTACAATATGAAACCGATAGTAATCGTATCGTGATAAACAAATCTCTGCTAAGCGACAGCTTTTTCGATTTGAAAACTCGCCTAGCAGGCGAAATTCTTCAGAAGTTCGTCAATTATCGCGTAAAGATGGCAATTGTTGGGGATTTCTCGGTGTATTCAAGCCAAAGTCTTCGAGATTTCATCTATGAATCCAATAACGGAAACGATATCTTTTTCTTGGCGACCGAGCAACAAGCGATTGATAAGTTAAGCATGTTGAAGTAGAAGATGGAATGGGAGGGAGATAGGTGTTACAAGCACGGCATATTCATGCTGAGTATCCAATGGTGATAATTCCTGCAGGTGAAATTCAATTACGGGATGATCGAAAAAAGACTACATGGACGGAAGAGGTAAATTCTTTTTTGCTTGCACCGGTTCCTGTCACGGAAGCATTATATCTCTCGATAGTGCACAAGACAGTTGGACCTCATGGACATCCTCAGGCTCCCGCTGTGGATGTCTCTTGGAATGATGCGATTCTCTTTTGTAATTTGTTATCTCAGCACTCAGGTCTAAAGGAATGTTACTCCGTAAGTGATGATGGTGAGAGTATCGTTTGTAACTGGGGTGCTGATGGTTATCGTCTTCCCACGGAAGCAGAATGGCAGTATGCGTGTAAAGCAGGAACGACCGGGTATCGATACGGCGAGCTTGAAGAAATTGCTTGGTATGATGAAAACTCTGACGGCATGGTACATGAGGTAGGTACAAAGCTGCCGAATGCGTGGGGACTCTATGACATGCTAGGAAATGTTTGGGAATGGTGTTGGGATCTATACGATGTCAAGGTATACGGCTCCTACAGAGTTTTCCGCGGTGGAAGCATGGCGGAACAGGCTAGGGGCTGTGGAGCGACGTGCCGTCGCCGCAGTCACCCTACGTTTCACATTGACGATCTCGGCTTTCGTCTTGCTAGATCCCTATGAGGTGACGAAAGAAGGCTAGAGTGGCGAGGATTATTACTCCCCTCCCCGAGGCTCCCCCGTAACAAAGAAGAATTAACCCTTCACACAAATGAGGGGTTTTATTATTACATTTCAAATAATTCATAGTCGGCACTGATAGTATTACCAGAGTATATAAACATTAAGATGCTGGCCAAAGTGGTTAAAATCTCAATATTTCTAATTATAGCCGTGAATTTATGGTTTCTGTTCCTGCACACAGTCGCAAACTATTTACACGGAACCTCTGATCTTCAAGTAGAAATAATTGGATTATCACTTTCTGGATAGATTATTGACCCCATTATTTCTATCCTATTATCCGGAGTTATAAGTAAATTTGTTTATAAATGGAGGAACTAGACAAATTAGCTTTTTTAGCCTGAATGTAATTTTCCTTGTTCAACACCTCTATAATTCAATTTTCTAAAAAGGAGTATTGATATTGAATGACTGATGAATCTTTTTTGAAGGATGCTCAAATAGTATTTGAACGTACTATTTATAATGATTCGCAGCAGGATATAGAAATGCTTAGAAACAATATGATTCTACTCTATAAACATGGATTAGAGAAAGTCAATAGGAAACTCATTGAAAACTGTAGAAGTAGTTCGCGGAATATCTGGGATTTTATGGTTGAGCATAATCTAGCAATTGAAATTATAAAAACAATTGATCAGATGACGACAATTGAATATGAGCCGGACTATTTAGACGGAACCGTAGACTTCGTTTTATCTAGAGGAAAAACCGAATACTACTTGCAGGTGAAAAATTTATCGGATTCTGAGCGTCAAAATAGACGAAAGAAAACTGTAGAAACAATAAAGAAAGAATTAATGGAAATTAAAGTGGGGAAGTTCATTTCTATTCAATTTTCAGAGGATTTTAATGAAGCAGATGTCCAGCCATTCATAGAAAATATTAAGCAGAGGAACTATTTTCAAGATAAAGTGAAAAACTACTATTCCAAAGAAAAAATTGTTAAAGCCTCTTTTAGTTTTCATAGCCCTAATATATCCATATTTGAGCACTTAAAAATTGGTACAACTAGTGATATGGCCATGGTTAACGTAACTGGAGAGGATCGGAAGCAAATTTATAATAGCCTCTTAAAGGCAGCTAAATCTTTTACTTGGAAAGCATCAGCAGCCAAATTGAATTTTATTGTTATGGAAGCAGATAACCATTATGATATTGATATTTCAGAATCAGTGTTTGGTATAGAGCGATTTCAGCATTACTCTAATGGAAAGAGATCGTGGAATAGGGATGAATCGGGATTTTTTTATAATGAATATAAGAATGAAGTAATAGGAGTTATAGCATTGCGAAGAAGAGAAGAATCACCTGTCAGCTCATATTCAAAGACATTGTTTATTAATGAATTATTTCTTGAACAAGTATCTCAAATTAAATCAATTTTTAACATTGACCGCTGCTTTAGATACAATCAGTTACCGGAACATTAAAGAGCACCTTATTAAAAAGGATTGTGAGGCTGCCTGTAGAACTTTACAAGGTGTACAATCTCGGAAGGCTATAAAGGAGAATGGTGCCTCTATGAAAAAGCAATATCCAATTGGGGTCTTGAAGCAGGAGATTATCAAAATTTATAACTCGATTAATCAGGAAATATTCGGAACGGGCATCAAGTCGCAAAAGATTGAAATCTCCGGTGATAAAGTGTTGATTTTTGCTACACACAAACGAATTCCTGCTTTGAAAATTCTTGACGAATCGAATCGGAGTTTGACAGCCAGTGTGGATACGCTGCTCATGGAGGCTAACAAAAAAATGCTTAAGGAGCAGTTAGAGCAAACGTTGGGCTTGAAGGTGAAATTGGTACTGAAGGATTATGATCCCGTAACGGAATATTCAGGAACCGTTATTGTTTTTGAAAATAATTTGGAATAAACGGTATACCAAATACAAAAAAAGCTTATATTTTTTTATAAAGTATGTTATCATAAAATATGAAAACGTTTGCATAAAGATGATAGCTTCTATTTGGATGTTCGTGTAAGGTTTAGTTACATAAATTCGCTTTTATTTGTTGATTTAGTCGTTGAAATCATTTTTTGATTGATTTATTGTTTTTGTTGTGTTACATTACCTAACAAGAGATAAACGTTCTATATTTTCACCAGCAATCATGCTTAATCAGTGTTGAATATGATGTTTGAACCTATTAAGGAATCGAATCCTTTTACACTAAAGAGATCGGATTCCATTGTAATGTTCAAGCAACAATCATACATATAGCAGGTCATAAGGAACTCCGCGTGGAGAGCTTTACAACCGCTATTGTGACATATACGGGACTTTAGTGTCCTAGTATGCTCATAATAGCGGTTTTTTTGTATATGGTTTTGATCCAAATCAGAAAGGAAGAAGTCTATGAAAGCACCCAAAACCCGCACAGAAGCAAGACACGTAGTCGAAGCACTGAACACCATTTCCAAGGGGAGAATGGTTATGGATTGGAATGAGATCACGGCTGGAGCCAATCCGTATGTCGTGATGAAAACCTCCAATATTCCAGGTAAAAGCGTGCTGGAAATCCCTGGGCTGATTTTTGGAGACAAGCATAAGCCGGTGTCACGTATTGGTGTAGGGATGACTTTGACTGAATCGGTCATTGAGCTGGCTTCCGCTATGAAGCTTGATTTGATCATCGTCCATCATCCGGTAGCTGATGCGGCGAGCTCGGGAGGGGTTCCTTTTGCGGATTATTTGCCCTTGTATGGATTGGCGCTTATTGAAATGCATGAGGCTTTTCATGGACTGCATCCCGGACTGACGCTGCTGCACGGACATCATAAGCTGAAAACAGACATTTGCTTTGGCGGCATTCCAGGCAATGTGCTTCACAAGGGCATTGCACTCGAGGAAGTGAAAACAACAGGTGATATATTGGCCAGAATTGACGGCTTGATGGGACGTGATATCGATCTCGATCTGTTGGAGGCAGAGCGGGCCATTCGTGGTGAAGCCTCGCTTGAGGAAGCGACGCTGGCTAATCCGGCGCAGCTGCTCAGTGGTACCCCGGATAGTAAGGTAAAGCACATTCTTCATTTTTTCCCGCATACCGGATTTTCCTTGGAGCATTTGGAGCTTGCGCTGCATATGTATCCGGAAACCGATACGATTATTGTCAGTATCAGCAGGGTGCGAGAAGATCATGTTTTTGTGAAATACGCCAAGGAAAACGGACTTAACTTTATCGTAGGCAATCCACATTCCGTTGAAATTCTGGAGAATGGTCTCCCGCTTGCTTACGCTTTGGAAATGCTGCTTCCCGAAGTCGAAATCTTCTTGCTAAGAGAACGGATAACAGCTGTGCCCTTAAAAGAGGTAGGTTTTCAAAAAATGGTTGAATACGGCAGGGAGATGGCTGGAACGCATTTGGTTTCGGGACAACCACTCGCTGTTCAAATAAATTAGCACCTATATAAGGGAGGATGAACAAACCATGATGAAGATGAACAAACTGGGTTGTCTGCTGTTATCCACTGTGCTATTGACGATTACTGCGGGCTGTGGAACCGCTTCTGTGACGGAAACGAGTGCGAAACCGGCTGCGGAAGCGAAGATGGAAGTAAAAACTGAGGTCAAGAAAAGCGAGGAAATCAAGACCGTTAAATTTTCCGAGGTCATCCGTTCGATTTTTTATGCTCCCCATTATATCGCGATGCAAAAAGGTTTTTTCAAGGAAGAGGGACTGAACGTCGATATGAACACGGCGCAGGGCTCGGATAAGGGAGCAGCCGCCTTAATTGCCGGCGTGGCCGATATTTCATTGGTAGGACCGGAAACCGCCATTTATATTTATAATCAAAAAGGGGATAAAACGCTCAAAATTTTCCACCAGCTGACGATCAAGGACGGTTCCTTCCTGCTGTCCAGGACCAAGCTGAATGGTTTCAAATGGAGCGATCTGGAGGGGAAATCCGTAGTCGGATGGCGTCCGGGCAGTGCTCCGCAAATGGTATTGAACTCCAAGCTGCAGCAGGAAAAGGTGAAGGCCGAGGTGATCACGAATATCGCTTCTCCGGCAATGGCGGGCGCTTTTACAAGCGGTAAAGGTGACTTTATTCAGGTGTTCGAGCCCATCGCCTCTACTTTGGAAAAGGAAGGCAAAGCGTTCTATGCAGCAGCTGTAGGACAAGCGTTTGGTCCATTCCCTGAAACCTCTTACGTCGCAACATCGGATTATATTAAGAAAAATCCAGAGACGATTCAGAAATTCGTTAATGCTGTTGCCAAAGGAACCAAGTGGTTGAACACAGCTTCACCTGATGAAATTGCCGAAGCCTTGATGCCTTTTTTCGAAGGAACACCGAAGGATATTATCATTCAATCGATCGACCGATACAAGAAGCAGGATACCTGGTCGGCTGTTCCTGAATTGACTGCAGAGCAATTTGAAACTTTGCAAAAAATGCTGATCGAGAACGATGTACTGAAGCCGGAGCAAAAATTAACCGATATGGGAGTCGTCGTGGATATGAGCTTTGTGAAAAATATCGGAAAGGCAGGGAAATAAGCCTATGGCACAAATTGAATTAAACGATATTGGCTTAAGCTATTTCACGATCAAGCAGGAAACAGAGGCTTTGAGAAGCGTTAATGTTTCCATTGAGCAGGGGGAATTTATCTCTATTGTGGGACCGAGCGGCTGTGGGAAAAGCACGCTGCTCTCCCTGGTTTCTGGTATGGTGAAGCCAACAAGCGGCAGGGTGCTTATTGACGGGCAGGAGGTGTCGGGCACCTCCCCGAAGGTCGGGTATATGCTGCAGCATGACCATTTGTTCGAATGGCGCAATATATTGAGCAACCTGTTAGTGGGTGCCGAAATTCGCAGGATGGATTTAAAGAAGGCCGAGCATAAGGCACTTGATTTGATGGAGCGCTATGGCTTGGGTGGTTTTGCCCATCACAGTCCCTCACAGCTCTCAGGCGGTATGCGCCAACGGGTGGCGTTAATTCGTACATTGGTGACCGAGCCGGATATTTTGCTGCTGGATGAGCCGTTCTCCGCGCTTGATTATCAGACCCGTCTGACGCTGGCCGATGAAATTTATGGAATTATTAAGGATCAAGGCAAGACGGCGATTCTGGTTACCCATGATATATCGGAAGCTATCAGTATGGCAGACCGGGTTATGGTCATGTCCAAAAGACCGAGTACAATCTCCACCGTCTACTCGATACAGCTAGGTGAAGGAACGGATGTCACGCCGTGGAAAAAGCGGGAAGCAGTTCGCTATAAGGAATACTTCAATGTCATATGGAAGGAGTTGGAAGGACATGTCGTCGCTACCGGCTAGTGAGCCCTCTGTCGTTACGGAAGCACGGATAGAGCAAGTCCCGACTTTGATCAATGTTAAGGATAAGCCGAGATCACCGCAGTACCAACAATATTTGAAAACACAAAAGCGCAGGTTGTGGATGATTCGTTTAGCACAGCTGCTGGTATTTACTGCTTTTATCGTCCTATGGGAGCTAGCTGCCCAGTGGAAATGGGTGGACTCCATGCTGACCAGCAGGCCATCGCAGTTAATCACCTCTTTTCAAGAGCTTGCGGTTAAAGGGAATTTATTCAAGCATACGTGGACGACCAGCCTGGAGACCTTGATTGGCATTGTGGTTTCGATGGTACTCGGGATCGGCATTGCGATTGTTTTCTGGTGGTCGACCTTTGCCTCCAAGGTGCTGGAGCCGTACATTGTCGTGTTGAATGCACTGCCCAAGGTTGCGCTTGGTCCTATATTTTATATATGGCTGGGTGATCGTTATTCGGTTTACGGTATGGCCATTGCGATCTCGATTATAGTGACGATCATCATGATCGAGAGCGGCTTTAAGGAAATTAGCAAAACAAAGCTCAAGCTGATGGAATCGTTTGGTGCTACCCATTGGCAAATGCTGCGTATGGTGCTGCTGCCCGCGAGTATACCGAATGTAATCGCAACGTTAAAGGTGAATGTAGGCTTGACGCTGGTCGGTGTGATCATGGGAGAATTTTTATCGTCCAAGGCGGGGTTGGGTTATATGATCATATATGGCGGTCAAGTGTTTCAGATGAATATGGTTATGGTCAGTATTGCGATGCTGGCTGCGTTATCGGTGGTGCTGTATGGGTTGGTCAATGTGATTGGACGGTTGGCGATGAAAAAATACCATATGGAGGGTTAGAAGCTCGGTGAATAAGTCCCGCTGCGCGGCCAAATATCCTTACGATCGCTGTTGAAATCGTGAAATTGGATGAGAATAAGCGGTTTATTCACGATTTCAAAGGCAAACGCTAACGCTTCTCCAGGACCATTTGGCCACTCCGCTCTGTATTCACCGGTCTTCTAAAGGTTAAAAAAACAAAGGCTGCTGTTCCTTGTATTTATGAGGAAAGCGGCTTTTTTTACGACCCGTAGGTTTCCGGCTTCGTTATGCACCGCCGCTTTCCACATGATATTATTGTAAGAGGATGCGCCGCCCAAAGTGATATTGATGAATCTACTTCAGCATCATATAAAGATATTACGTTACAATTTTGCCCGGTTTCTGATAATATCAAATCATCAACTTGGAAAGCTTGAGAAATCAGGCTTCTCTTTTTTATAGAGCGCAGTGGTTCGGCATTCATTTCACAAGGGAAGCAGGATAAGACGTGGTTACATTTAAGTACAATCAGGAACGATTGTTTCGGGATGACCCGGACCTGCACCTCCTCTATTGGGGGAAGGAAGATTGCGCTCCTAGGCATTCCGCAGGACCAGGGGTCCGTGATGTATATAAGATTCATTTTATTCACAAAGGAAAAGGTACGCTTCAGGTTGGAGATCAAACGTACTCACTATCTTCGGGCCAAGCCTTTCTGATATACCCGCAAATTATCACCTTTTATGAAGCGGATCGCTTAGATCCCTGGACATACTCTTGGGTAGCTTTTCATGGAGCGCAAGTGGAATCGATCCTGTCTCGTACCCGACTGTCTCCGGAGCAGCCTATTATTCCGATGGATTGGAAAGTTATGCCCGGGCTATCTGATCAACTAACGGAAGCCTCCTCTCAGGAGGTAACCCGGGATTTAGCAATAAAAGCTTTGATGTACGAGTTTTTATCAGTCCTGGTGAGTGTGGTTCCAGCTTATCATACAGCACAGACGAATCCGAAAAAGCAGGATGAATACGTCCTTCAGAGTATAGAGTTTCTCCATGCCCATTATAACGAAAATATTACAGTGAGCCAGTTAGCTTCCTTTCTGGGATTAGACAGAAAATATATATCCGTCTTATTCAAAGAGTCGGTAGGCATACCGCCGCAGCAGTACCTTCTCCGGTACCGGATTGACAAAGCTGCTGAATTGCTCGAGAGAAGCAGCTACTCCATAGGAGAGGTGGCAAGCTCTGTTGGATACAAGGACTCGCTTTTATTTTCAAAAATGTTCAAAAAAATGAAGGGTGTTTCACCAAAGCATTATCGGCTTCTTCTCATTGATTAAGACATTATTCCATAAAGTTCATCCTTGATGACATTGGATTTGTGGTAGTTGTTCGTTACAATGTTATTAATTTCTTAGAGGAGGTACATATTATGGGGTATTTGGCAGATTCACAAAGATACGACAAGATGACATATAGGTATTGCGGTAACAGTGGGTTAAAGCTTCCGGCTATTTCATTGGGGCTTTGGCATAATTTTGGAGGTATTGATTCCTTAGAGAATGGAAGAACTTTGGTTAGAAGGGCGTTTGATTTGGGAATTACCCATTTGGACTTGGCCAACAATTATGGCCCGCCTGCGGGGTCGGCAGAGGAAACTTTCGGTAAATTGTTAAAGGATGACTTGGCAGCTTACCGCGATGAGCTGGTCATTTCGACTAAGGCTGGTTATTACATGTGGCCAGGACCGTACGGCGAATGGGGCTCCAAGAAGAGCTTGGTCGCCAGTCTGGACCAAAGCTTAAAACGGATGCAGCTGGATTATGTGGATATTTATTACCACCATCGTCCGGACCCCAATACACCGCTGGAGGAAACGATGGCGGCGCTTGATCTCATCGTGAGACAAGGAAAAGCGCTGTATGTGGGAATCTCCAATTACCAGGCCAAGGAAGCGCGTGAGGCGTCACGCATATTGAAGAGATTGGGTACGCCGTGCCTGATTCATCAGCCTAAATATTCCATGATGTCCAGATCTATAGAGAACGGATTGCAGGATGTGCTGGAAGAGGAAGGCATTGGCAGCATTGCCTACTCACCATTAGAAAAAGGTATTCTAACAGATCGCTACATTAACGGGATCTCGCCTGATTCACGTGCTGCAGGACCCAGTGTGTTCCTGACGCCGGAGGATATTAATGAAGAGCGAGTATTAAAAGTAAAAGAGTTAACCCTGCTGGCAACAAATCGTGGGCAAAAGCTTTCCCAGATGGCATTGGCTTGGGTATTGCGCGGAGGTCGGGTAACTTCTGCTTTGATCGGCGCAAGTAAAGTAAGCCAGATCGAAGATGCTGTTGATGCTTTGCGTGTGCTTGATTTCACAGAGGATGAGCTGTCACGCATCGATGCTATTTTGAAATAAATATCAAGATAATTACAAAACGAAACGGCTGCCCTGAAGGTGACGTTTCGTTTTTTGTTGTAGCCATATAAAGGTAATTTGGAGTTAACGGCATACACTTCATGATATTTACCTGGTGTTGTTCCAACGATTTTTGCGGATATACTGAACTAAAATAATTTTGTATACCATATACAATAAACCTTATAATTTACTTGAAAGTATGTTAATATACTAATGGATGCGCTTTCAAATTGTTTGTAAAAGTAGAATGGACTTTAAAAATCGTAAAGAAGGGGTGAAAGCAAAGGAAGAGATGGATAACTGAAGGTATCTTGTTAAATATGTCTTGTTTAAGTTATAAAACATAACATATACATCCCCATTAAACCATCGAAAATCCGTAAAATCTAATAAATCAGAAAATAATTGTATACCAAATGCCATAAAACCCTATTAAGATCTAATAATCTGTGATACAATTCGTTTGAAAGGCAAATAATCGCTGAAACGAGGGATGTCAATGATTACAATCTCGCATTTGATGTATGCTTTAGTGACAGTAGGAGTAATATTGGTAATGTTATTTCGACGAGGTGTAATCATTCCGACGTTGGTTGGAACCTTCCTGATTGGATGGATCTACAAGGGGAGTATAGTCAGCGGATTTCAAGCGGTATACAATGCCAATTTGACGGCAGCCAAGGAACTTTTCACAATTTTTCTGATCATCACTTTTATGGTTGCTCTATTGGCATCACTTCGCGATATCGGTGCGGACAGGCGAATGGTACAGCCGATCCAAAAGCTGATGGTGAACGGTCACATTGCATTTTTCGTACTGGCATTAGTCACCTATGTAATCTCGTTGTTCTTTTGGCCTACCCCTGCAGTTCCGCTAATCGGAGCGCTTTTGATCCCTGCGGCGATTCGTGTTGGTCTTCCGGCAATGGGAGCGGCGATGGCGATTGCTCTTGCCGGACAAGGGATGGCATTGTCATCGGACTATGTTATGCAGGTCGCACCGATGTTGAGCGCCAAGGGGGCAGGTTTACCAACAGCCCTGGTTGCCGATAAAGCGATGATATTATCGTTGATAACCGGTGCAGTGTCACTGGGTGGAGCTTATTTGCTAAATCGTAAAGCGATTCGTAAGCCTGTTACGACCGAGCTTCAGGATAAACAGGCAGCTGTGATTAAAACTCAGATGAGCAATGAATATTTGGAAGCTGCAGCAGCTATCGAAACGGTTGATCCAACCGTCCATCGGTGGTCGAAGTTTTTTTCCATATTGGTTCCGTTGTCGATGCTCGGTGTGATCGTGGTCATGGCAGCAAGTAAATTCGGGGGCACAAGCATGGGAGGCTTCGAGGGAGGAGATGGGGCTGCTTTTATTGGCGGTGTGGCGGTCATCCTGCTCATTCTTTCCTGTACGGTGTTTTCCAAATTCAAGGCTTTGGATAATATTAGTGAGCATCTGATCGAAGGTTTTGTGTTTGCTTTTAAAGCGATGGGGCCTGTTATTCCGATTGCGGGATTTTTCTTTCTTGGAAACGCCGATTTCTCCAAAAGCATCCTGTCGCTGGGCGAAGGTGTGGCGGCACCCGCTTTTCTCTATGATCTGGTCATGTCCATTCAATATGCAATTCCTTCTAATAGCTTCATAACTGCATTTGGTATTCTGGTGATTGGGATCATTGCCGGACTGGAAGGATCGGGATTTTCCGGTTTGCCGCTAACTGGATCATTATCTGGTGCACTAGCACCGACGGTGGGTATGGATCCTTCGGTTTTGGCTGCAATCGGACAGATGGGCTCCGTATGGTCAGGCGGAGGAACGTTAATTGCTTGGTCATCACTCGTTGCGGTTGCGGGCTTTGCAGGTGTTTCTGCGATTGATCTGGCCCGTAAAAATTTCCTGCCTGTCATTATAGGACTCTCCGTATCAACGATCATTGCTATTCTGGTTTGGTGATAAGCAGCGGTTGGGATCTTCCAGTTAAGGCTTAGCTTGAAGCCTGATTGTCCTTGGGATTGACGGATAACAGATGGGGAATGATTTCCTGACTGGCCTTGACCAAGATCCGGCTGATGACGGCGGCCATTTCGTTAACAAAGGTTAAGCTTGTATGCTCCATAACCTTATGATTGAGAGGGCCGTGATTATTAATGATGCCTTTAATATGGATATGTCCGATGGCATGCAGCTGTTTGCCAAGTCCGGCTCCGGGCTGAAGCGGTTCTTCTACCAATTGAAGCGTGCCGATTTTGTAAAATTGGCCCAGACATGCGTCAACGGCGATGATGTAAGCCTGGCTGTGCCTGTTTGCGATATAGGATAAGGTTCTCTGTAAATTCAGCGCATGAACTGGCTTATCCAGTGTACCGTAAATATGGACATGACGATTGCCTTCGAGTCGTTCGAACAATCGGCTCCCGACAATGGGGCCTAATGAGTCTCCAGAGTAACGGTTTGTCCCGATGCAGACGACGACGATTTCCGTATAGTCGGTTTTTTTGGAAAAATGCTTGATCAATGCCTCGGATAAAAAGGCTGCTGATTTCTTATCCAGATAGTGGATATGATGCAGCATGTGCACGCACCCGCTTTCTTGTAAATGATCTCTATAAATCATAAACCAATTCACTACAAATAACAAAAATACGTGTGAGTGTTTGTTATTTTTGGTATACAATGAACAATATATCATATATTGAAAGGAGGTTAAAGCAATGGCAACATCTTACTGTTTAACTCAGATGACTTGGCCGGAGGTTGAGCAGGCTCTTACAACAGTGAAAATAGCGATAATACCACTCGGAGCTCATGAGCAGCACGGGCCGCATATGATCGAAAGCTGCGATGCCGTTCTTGCTGAAGAAATGGGTAAACGATTAACCGAGCGGTTATATCCGGAAGCTATTCTGACACCTACTATTAATATGGGAATATCGCCGCACCATATGCATTTTCCCGGTACGATCTCTCTGGAGCCGACTACATTAATTGCCATTCTGAGAGATATGATCAAATCGTTACAGCATCACGGCATTCAGAGGTTTCTTATTTTAAATGCTCATGGAGGTAATCAGGCTACGTTAGGGGTAGCCGTTGAGATGCTTACAAGGGAGCTCGATACTCAGATTTATTATGCCAAAACGACGGCATCAGCCAAAGATGTGATGGATAGAAGGCTGGAGTCCAAGCTGTATGGGCATAGCTGCGACCGCGAGGTTTCTGAGGCCATGTATTTGGCTCCGCAGCTGGTACGGCCGGATAAGCTGGAAAAAGGCGATTTGACGGAGGGCAAATGGAAAAAGCTGCGTCCTGGCCAGGTGCTGCAAGGCTTTTACTATTATGAGGAAATGACGCGCAACGGATGCCTTGGTGATGCGACCAAAGCCACCCGGGAGATTGGAGAGGAAATTGTCGAGACGGCTCTGGAACGCTTAACCAAGGCTGTTCAAGACATGCTGTAAATATGAAACAAGCTATTTTCATTGGAGCTATCGCTGCTTATCTGGTCTCGGTTGTATATCCGAGCGACCTCCTGAAATGGACCATCTCTATAGTAAGCTTATGTATAGTACTTATGGTGTTTGGCTCTGTCAAGCGGTTTGTCCAAGGATTAGGCATTGTATTTCTGGTGACGGGAATGAGTTTGTTATGGGTACATAGGGCGCCTTGGAGCAGCTATATCATTGGCTTTGGCAATATGCTTAATATATTAAGCTTGTTCGCCCTCATCCCGTTAATTGCTCTTCCGATTGAATTAGGGCAATATGCATTCCGGGTGCAGCATATGATTCAAAGCAAAATCAAGCATTCCGGGGTGCTTTACGCGATTACATCGCTTATGTCTTATATATTAAGCTCCTTTATGAATGTGGCTACCTTGCCCATGGTATACCATACGATTCGTCCTGCTCTTGGTTTGTATCCGATCGAGAAGAAAGAAAGATTTATTAGCCGTGCGATCACACATGGCTACAGTATGCCGATTGTGTGGACGCCGGTGGCGCCGATTGTCGGGGTAATCGTGGAAATGACGGGCGTTCGTTGGAGCTCGATTTTACCGATCATGATCCCGTTCAGCTTACTCGGCCTTGTCCTGGATTGGTTTATGGGACAACGGGTTGCTAATCGCCGAGCCAGACTGATTGGTCAACTGGCTCTGGACGAAACCTCTGCTGTCCGTGAAAGTGCGGTCGAGTCTGGCTTGCAGCAGCTGGAGCGGAACAAGAAGAATCATCCCATGCACATTATTGTTGCGATTATCGTATTTAATGGTCTGCTTTTTGTGCTGGAAACCTTTACGTCGTTCAGCTTTCTACTTCTGGTGTCTATGTTAGTGATTCCTTTTGCCTTCCTATGGTCTTTGCTGCTGGGTAAAGGAAGAGCTTTTATAGTAGAAGGTAAAGCGATGCTGTCCGGGCATTTGCTGAAGATGAGGGAACAGTTTTTTGTCTTTTTGAGTGCTGGTTTCCTGATTGCTTCTATTCAAGCTACGGGTGCAGGACATGGGATTAACCTATCGATTATAGCAATAAAAGATTTCATTGGAGCCGATATGTTTCTATTGTGTATTCCCTTGATTCCGCTTGCTCTCGCCTTTATTGGCCTGCATCCTGCTGTAGGCTTGGCATTAACGGCGGAGTCGCTGAATCCGCAGTCCTTGGGGATTTCTGTCGAGCTAACCGCTATTGCAATGTTGACCGGGGCGGCGACTGCCTTTCTCATGGGTCCCTATAATGCAACCGCAGGGATGATGTCCAGTCTGACAAGTGAGAGTCCGTACCAAATATCGAATTGGAATGTGCCGTTTACAACGGCTTATATACTGCTGGCAATGGTGCTGCTGATGGTGCTGAAAAATATGGGTTGACAGATAAGCCCAGACAGTCAATAATAAACCTATAACAAATTTGGTATACAATATACCAAAAATAGAAAAACTACCATCTTACAATTTGAGAGGAGAATTACCCATGACACAAACCGCAACGAAGTCCCGCTTAATGAACAAAGAGGAATTCCGCACTGCTTTGGAACAAGCAATTGAAGGTAACGCTGTTGCTAAGGCTCCTTTTACAATCATGTGGGCGAATGGTGAGTTGAAGAAAGAACATTTTGCCAGATGGGTTGAACAGCATTATGCATACGTCGGTCCATTTGCTGAATACCTGGCTTATATATTTGCGAACTGCCCGCATCAGGATGCGAGAGATTTTTTACTGCAAAACATGTGGGAAGAGGAGTTGGGTGGTGATCGTCATACTGATTTGCTGATCCGCTTCGGTGAAGCGTGCGGTACAACAAGGGAACGTGTGGAGTCGATGGAGCACTTGCTTCCAGAAACGATCGGCCTGCAATCCTGGTGCTATCGGATGGCTTTCAAGGAAAACTTTTTATTCGCTACTGCGGCATTGGTTGTCGGCCTGGAATCTCAGGTGCCTGCCATTTACCGCCGACAAACGCCGACGCTTCGTGAAGAGTACGGATTTACTGATGAAGAAGTGGAATTCTTCGATCTGCATATCGTGTCTGATGAAATTCACGGCGAACGCGGTTATCAAATTGTGTTGGAATATGCCAAAACACCGGAAGATCAACAGCGCTGCATCGCCATAGTGGAAGAAGCAACGAAGATGCGCAGAATGTACATTGCAGCGATATCCCGTGAATTCGGATTAGGATAAGCATGAGTATAAGTAAGGAAGGAGATTGTTATGGCGATTGAAACGGCAGTACAAACCTTCAAAAACTTAATTGATGGACAATGGGTGGACTCGATAAGCGGAGACACCTTCATCAGTACGAATCCGGCTCAGGTCACAGATATTGTTGGACGGTTTCAAGCCTCTGGTGAGGAGGATGTACTGCAAGCGATGGAAGCTGCAGCACGCGCTTTCCAGACCTGGCGTTACACGGCTCCAAGCAAACGGGCGGAAATTTTGTATCAAGCAGCGGATTTGCTGGAAAAGAATCTGGAGCTGTACGCGGAGGAGCTGACTCGTGAGGAAGGCAAGACGTTGGCCAGCAGTCGGATGGAAGTGAAACGCTCCGCCCAGACCTTGCGCTATTACGCTTCAGAGGGTTTGAATGTAGCCGGAAGTACGCTGCCTTCAGATGATCCAACAACTTTTGTGTATACAAGAAAAGAACCTTTGGGTGTTGTCACTGTGATCACGCCGTGGAACTTTCCCATTTCGATTCCCGTACGCAAGATCGCCCCGGCCCTGGTCACTGGCAACACCGTAGTGTTCAAACCAGCCTCCGACACGCCGCTCATTGCTTTTCGTCTCGTTGAGGTGCTTCATGATGCAGGCTTGCCGGCAGGCGTACTTAATTTCATAACCGGTTCGGCTTCGCAAACGGGGAAACCATTGGTTACACATCCAGCAGTCAAAGCGGTAACCTTTACAGGCTCCACGGGTGCCGGTGAGAAAATCAATCAATCGGTTCGTTTATCGACGCGTGTACAGCTGGAGCTGGGTGGGAAAAACCCGCTTGTCGTCCTCGAGGATGCTGACCTTGATCAAGCGGTTGAATTGGCTATCAAAGGCGGCTTCGAATTGACTGGTCAGGCTTGTACGGGTACCAGCAGGGTTATTGTGATGGATGCTGTGCATGAACTGTTTGTAGACAAATTGATTGCCAAGACGGCATCGCTGACCATAGGAAATGGAATGAACAAAGGGATTGAAATCGGACCTCTGGCCAATAAAAGTCAATTGGACAATGTATTGGATTACGTAAATATCGGTAAGTCAGAAGGAGCCGAGCTGGTGTATGGTGGTGAGCATCTGAGCGATGGCGAATATGCAAACGGCTATTTTGTAAAACCGGCGATATTCACTAATGTGACACCGAAGATGAGAATTGCTCAGGAGGAAATATTCGGACCCGTTATATCAGTTATTCGTGTACAAAGCTTCAAAGAAGCCATTGAGGTTGCCAATGACATCGAATTTGGGTTATCTGCGGCAATCTGCACAACCGATCCGAACCGTGCTCAATACTTTACTCAGCATATCGAGGCTGGCGTTGTGAAGATTAACCGACCGACAACAGGCGTAGCCTATAACGCGCCATTTGGCGGGATGAAAATGTCCAGTACGGCCACCTACCGGGAGGCAGGACGTTCCGCGGTAGATTTCTACCTGCAGGAAAAAACGATCTATAATGGCACTCATAGTATCGAGTAAAACGTAGAACGCATTCAAAGACAGACGCGTATGGAGGAATTGGATGAAATCCGTGTTGAAGCTGGAACTCGAAGAAGCGAAAGTGATGATGGAAGCGGCCAAGCAGGCTGCGGTCGATGCCAAAGCTCTGGAAACGATCTGTATTGTTGATGATGGCGGGTACGTCGTTGCGTTAGAGCGGATGAACGGCGGCAGAATTACCGGTCCGGAAATCGCAATTGCCAAAGCTTTTACTGCAAGTGGACATAAGCGTTCAACCCATTTATTTAATCAACCTGGTGGACCGGCAACGACTACAGGGGAAGCATTCGGCATTCATGCGATGCTTCCTGGCAAATTCGCTATTTTTGTTGGGGGCTTCCCGATTGTAGTGAATGGCGAGGTAGTGGGCGGCGTGGGTATTAGTGGTGGCAATGGAGAGCAGGATACGGCTGTGGGTGTGGCGGCACTGAAGGCGCTGCAGAGCTATTTGGGCAATGAATATGATGTGATTACCGTAGCAGATATCAAGAAATAAACGGCAGTGAGGCCAGAAGCGCCCTTGAGCTGGCAAGAAGTGACAACAGCTTTGGCCTGGATTCAGCTGCAGATGGAGGTGCTTCTATGCCCATTGTGAAATTACATCACAACGATCAAGTGTATCAACAGGAAGTCAGTGTGAACAGCAATCTGGTTGTTTTAGCCGGAATCAAAAAATTTCCTTATCTGAAATATGGCTGCGGAATGGGGAAGTGCACCAAATGCACGGTCAAGGTTCTAGCTGGGGGAGAAGGCCTTCCTGAACCGAACTGGAAGGAAAAGAAAATGCTGAACGGCAAGCTGGAGGAAGGCTTTCGACTTTGCTGTCAGTTGTATATTCACGAAGATGTGGAAATTACTCAGGAATGAGCTCATTATAAGCTGGCTTGCGTTGCAACATTAACAACAGCCTGAGGAGGTCTAGTGCTTGCTGCAGCCTAACGGACGAATCGAAGCGAAGCTGGTAGAACTGAACATTGTATTGGAAGCCGCTCCCAAGCCAAGTGGCAATTATGTACCGTATACGATGGTGTCTCCATTGATCTACTTGAGCGGTGTCACCCCCAAAGCAAATGGCGTGCTGAAATATAAAGGTAAAATCGGTCAGGATTTAACGAAGGAAGAAGGCTATCAGGCAGCCCGTCAATGTATCATTAACCAACTGGGCACGCTGCGTTCGGCACTCGGAGATTTGGACCGAATCGTCAGTATTGTGAAGCTGGAAGGCTTCCTGAATGTAGGTTCAGATTTCCACGAGCTTCCTTACGTGTTGAATGGCGCTTCTGACTTATTGGTCGAGGTGTTCGGCAGCGCAGGTGTTCATGCACGCTCGGCAATAGGGGTCGCCTCGTTACCTGGTGGTGCTGCTGTTGAAGTGGAACTGATTGTTCGTTATGAATGATGATAAGCGGAGGTAATGACAATGAGTGAATTTATTTTGGTGTCCACCACAGAACGTTACCGTACGGTAACTGACAATCCGAATCTGGAGAAGGTCGCCGACTACGAATACTATTTTTTTGGAAAAAAGAAGACGACCTTCTCGATATGCCGGATCAAAAGTCAGGATGCGAGAATTGTCATTCAAGGTGTGTCCGAGGTGTTTGCCGATAACAGCATTCCGTTAAAGGTATTTCCTAAGTTCGAAACGACCGCCGAGATCGAAAAGGAAATTTATGAGCTGGATCAGGATGAGGAAAGCAAAATTCTCAAGGTATAAGCATGACGATACGGTAAAAGCAATGAAGGTGTGCAGGAGATGATGAGCCTGCCCTTTGTTGCTTTTTTTTGCGATGTAAATTGAATGTTGGAATTATAACCGTATATCGATTAAACTTAAGGAAATAACCACATGGAGGTATACCAGATGCCAGACACGCCAGTCATATGGAAAGATGAAGAGTTAAGCCCCATACGGGATAAGGTTTACCAATATGTCAAACAAGCCATAGTCCAGGGCATATATAAATCAGGGGAACGCATTATTGAACGTGAGCTGGCGGATCAATTGAACGTAAGCCGTACGCCGATTCGTGAAGCTTTATTTCGACTCGAATCTCAAGGCTTTGTCAAAACGCTGCCGCGTAAGGGGGTCGTCGTGTCCAAGCTTTCCCCGGAAGAAATTATTGAAATTTTCACGATATTGGCGGCGCTGGAAAGCCTGGCCATGAAGATGGCAGCGCAAAAGGCGGAGCCTTCCCATCGTGAAGAATTGAGAGTTATTATTGAAGAGATTGATCAAGCACTGACGAAATCGAATTTTGATCAAGTGGATTGGAAGTTCCATTTTAAAATCAATGATGTCATCTGTCGTGCAGCGCAAAGTCCGAGATTAACGCAAATGCTCGACGGGTTGTCCGATTATATCCGGGCCTTTGTTCATTTGGGCTATGAGCTTCCGGGTCGGCTGCGTAAAGCTATGGATGAGCATAGGGATTTAGCTAAGGCCGTGTATAACGGTGAGGGAGAGCTTGCCGAAAGCTTGACCAAAATCCATCTGGAAAATTCCAAAAAAGCGTATATGGAAGCACTGGAAAGAGAGTAAATAGAGCAAGACAAACAAGAGCAGCAGGGTCCAAATGACCTTGCTGCTCTTAGGTTTGTTTGGTTTTTCTTATTGAGTGGAGTTGGCGATTCGTCTTTGCGCTATTTTGTTTCTGCGTTCGAGATCTGCTACATCCCAGGCTATTGTAACATCCCCCGCGATAAATGTTTGGCAAGCGAGGCGGTATCCTTGATCAATGGATTCATTGCCTAAACGATCGAGCTCTTTTTTCATGACTTTACTGAGATTCTCCTGTCCATCTACAATTCGCACACGACAGGTTCCGCATAAGCCGCCACCGCATTTAAAGGGGACTGAGCCCTCGTATCGAATGGAGGTTCTTAACAAATTGGCATCCGGTTGTACTTCAATGGTTTTACCTGATGTTAGGAAATGAATAGATGGCATAAGGTATCCCTCCTTCTAAGTATGATTATATTTTATCACACAATTTTGGTTTATGGTATACCAAATGTGCAAAAAGAAAAAGGAGACAGTGTGGTCTCCTTTTGTTGAATTAGATATATTAAACGTTGAGCTTTCCTTCAATAACAACTTCGTTCAGAGGACGACGTGTATTTGGCAATTCGCGCTCCCGCAAACCTTCAGCAAGTGTAAGCTTATCACCTTGATAGCCAAGTGCGACAACAGCATGAAGTTCCCATGTGTCTGGAATATTCAATGCCGTGCGTGCTTGATCTCTAACAAAGCCGCCGATAGCATGAGTGACTAATCCAAGCAGCTTGGCTTGCAAAGCGAGTGAGCCCCAGGCTGCACCGCTATCGAAGGCGTGAGCGCCGTTAGGATCGCCATTCCCTCTTTTTGTATCGGAGGCTACCAGGATAAGAACAGGGGCCTTGGATGCCCATGAACGATTGAACTCAACTAGAAAGTCATGGAACACAGCGAGCTGCTCATCAGTTTTGGCAACAAAGAAACGCCAAGGCTGGTCATTGAAAGAAGAAGGTGCCCAATGAGCTGCTTCCAATACGGTATTTAAATCTTGTTCAGAAACGGGTTGATCTGAGTATGCACGTGGAGACCAGCGGTTTAAAAATAAAGGTGTGACGGGATATTCGGGCTTGCGGTGTGCTTGAACTTCCTCTGTTGCTTGTTCGAATACAGTACGCTGATCACTCATGAATAATTACCACCTTTTTCGTCGGAATTAGCTTATTAAATATATCATACTTACAAAAAGTCCGCAATGCAAACAAATGTATGACAAGAAAAAGGTTCATTGTCCGTTAGCGATATGCACAAAAACAGCCAAATCCTCTCTTGCTCAGAGGGGGATTTGGCTGTTAGGGCTGACTAATGAACAATCTCTTGCTGCGAACCGATTATATTCAGAATTTCCTCTAAGGACTGCTTAAAAAGGAGGATTTTATCAAATTCCATCTGTTTCATCTCATTGATGATATCTTTGGAGGTTGCGTAGCCGACATATTCTCTTAAATCCATTGTCATCTCTTGGAAGGAATTGCTGTCGTTTTTTAACACGAACATAGGATCACCTCTTGTAGTTTGTAGGACAACAAAAAAACCCAACCATATAGCCATATAATGAGGGTTTGGTTGACCCTTTGGCGGTCTGGCAATCATAGCTCCTTCATGTGGAGCCTTAGACCCATAACTTTGCGTCCTTATTTTTCAATAAGTTTGCCATTATCAGTGCTTGTCGAATTATGATGTTATATTCAGAATATCAGGTAATCGTGGAACAGTCAACACATAGTATTATAGACCTATTATCGATTCGATTAGGTATATATAACTATGAACAGCAAAGATGATTTTAATGGTAATAATGACAAATAAGAACAAACAAAAATTAGAAATTAGGACGGAATTATACTATACTGTAAGCTACAAATTAATTAGGGGGATTAATAAATATGTTAAGGCAAAGTGATGTTTGGGCAGCTGACATGGGCGATGGCACATATCAAAACCCGGTGCTGTACGCGGATTATTCCGACCTGGATGTGATTCGGGTTCAAGATGATTTTTTTATGGTCGCTTCCAGCTTTGCTCACACACCGGGACTTCCTATATTGCATTCCAAGGATATGGTGAATTGGACGATAGTCAATCATGTAATTGCGAAGGTCGATCTTCCGGGATACGAGATTCCGCAGCATGGCAAAGGTATTTGGGCACCCAGCATCCGCTTCCACGACAATAAGTTTTGGGTATTCGTCAGTACCCCGGATGAAGGTATATTTATGAGTACAGCAGAGGATCCATTTGGCAGCTGGTCGCCTTTACATATGATTAAAGAGGTTAAGGGCTGGATTGATCCATGCCCATTCTGGGATGAGGACGGCCAGGCCTATCTGGTGCATGCTTTTGCACACAGCCGCTGTGGCATCAAAAGCAAGCTTAATATATGCCGCATGTCCACGGACGGTAAACAGCTGCTGGATGACGGCGTGATCGTGTTTGACGGAACCGAGCATCACCCTGTGATGGAAGGCCCCAAGATGCACAAGCGCAATGGCTACTATTATATATTTGCTCCTGCAGGGGGCGTATCGACTGGCTGGCAAACGGTGCTCAGATCGAAGCACATTTGGGGACCTTATGAGGATCAAATAGTGCTGCACCAAGGAGACTCAACGGTTAACGGTCCGCATCAGGGGGCGTGGGTAGAGTTGGAGTCGGGAGAATCCTGGTTCTTCCATTTTCAGGACCGTGCCGCATATGGACGGATCGTTCATCTACAACCGATGAAGTGGGTTGAGGACTGGCCGCAGATGGGGGTCGATACCAATGGTGATGGCATTGGCGAACCTGTGCTGCGCTACCGGAAGCCTGATGTTGGTGGTGAATACCCGATAGCTGTGCCACAAACCTCGGATGATTTCAAGGAGGGCCAGCTGGGATTGCAATGGCAATGGCAGGCCAACCCGATAACAGCCTGGTATTCCTTAACCGATGCACCGGGAAGCCTTCGATTGAAGTGTATGCCACTTCCTGACACTATGGAGACCTTGTACGATGCACCACAGCTACTGATGCAAAAGCTTCCGGCTCCAACCTTCAGTGCAACTACGACATTGAGCTTTCACCCACAGCAAGCAGGCGATATGGCAGGTTTGATCGTATTCGGCTTCAGCTATTGTTATTTGTCTCTGACCCGATCCATGAATGGAACCAATCAGCTTGTCCTTATCCAGGGCGAGGGTAGAGGAGATACAGGCACAGAACAGGAGCAAGCGGTCATAGAGTTTCCTGGTGAAGTGATTTATATGAAAGTTGATGTTATTCATGATGCAGAATGCCGTTTTAGCTATAGTGGAGACGGACATCATTTTCAACATTTTCAACCAATAGGATCATCCTTCCAAGCAACAGAGGGACGTTGGGTAGGTGCAAAGGTGGGAATATTTGCAATCAATAAGAAAACTGCATCCAGTCGGGGTTATGCCGATTTCAACTCGTTTGTGATGGAATCACTTTAAGAAAATGTATAGGATTTTACTTAGATTATTTGGCGAAAATCTGTTATGTTATAGTTAATAGTTTTAGTTCGATTGATAACCTTTTTTCTTAAATCCAACGAATCGCGGGGCGATACCCATTGCAGAATATACATCATGAGAATGATTTGTTCCTTAATGCTTTCAAGTATGCCCCTATAGGTATTGCGTTGGTTGATCTGGATGGAAAATGGCTTAACGTGAATCCTTCACTATGCAAGCTGCTTGGCTATACGGAACAAGAATTTGAAGCTACCAGCTTTCAGAATATTACGTACCCTGACGATTTGCAAATTGATCTGAATTACCTTCAAGCGACGCTGGATGGCAAGATTACTAGCTACCAGATTGAAAAAAGATATATTCATAAACAAGGTCATACGGTGTGGGCACTGCTGAGCGTATCGCTTGTTCATAATCAGGATGGGACACCCAAATATTTTATTTCGCAAATTGTTGATATTTCCAAGATGAAGCTCGCCGAAAAAGAAATCAGTGATTTGAACGATACGAATAGAAGTATTCTGGACCATATCTCGGACGCTTTTTATTCGTTGGATGCGGATTGGCGTTTTGTTTATATGAATCAAGAGGCCGAGAAGCATCTGGGCAAAAAAAACGAAGAGTTGAAGGGGAAAGTTCTGTGGGATGAAGTTCCGAAGCTGGAGATGACGGAATACGGCAGCTATTATCGGAAATCCTTCGAACAGAAAATCAAGGTTCAGTTTGAGGAATATATACCAGCCACTGAGGAAACGGATGAAAAGTGGCTCGAAACTCATATTTATCCGACTAAGGAAGGGTTGTCCATTTATTTTCAGGATGTGACGAAGCGCAAATTAACCGAGGAGAAATTAAAGGGCAGTGAAGAATGGTTCCGAATGCTTGCGGATTACTCGACAGACATGATCACCCGCCATACTCCGAAAGGCAAATGCACGTACGTCTCTCCCGTTTGCAGCACCCTGCTAGGTTTCCAGCCTGAAGAGCTGATTGGAGCCTGGGGGGACTCGCTGCTTCATCCGGACGACTATCCGCAAATCATCTCCATCTATAATGCTATTATGAACACCCAGCAGATCAATACCTTTAGCTTTCGCATCCGCAGAAAAGACGGGGCCTATATTTGGTTTGAATCCACCTGCCAAACGATCCTCGATAAAAGAGGAAAGGTCAGTGAAATTATAGCCGTTTCCAGAGATATTACGGAACGCAAGTCATCTGAGCTCAAGATGCAAGAGGTGAACGAATTACTGATGAGGCTCTCGATGACAGACGGATTAACCGGTATCGCCAACCGACGCTGCTTTGATGAGACGCTGGAGCGAGAATGGGGAGTCGCGGCCCGGTATGGTCAGCCGATATCGCTGCTGCTGTGTGATATTGATTTTTTTAAATCGTACAACGATACGTATGGGCATCAAGGAGGCGACGCTTGTCTGCAGCAGGTTGCTCATACCATAAAAAGAGCGTTGAAACGGCCTAATGATTTCGCGGCGCGTTATGGCGGCGAGGAGTTTTCTGTGATTTTAACAAATACAGATAAGTTCGGGGCTCACAAGGTAGCGGAGAGAATCAAGCAATGGGTTGAGGAATTACAGATTCCTCATCTTACATCCAAGGTAAGTGATTTGGTTACGATCAGTATTGGCACAGCAACCTTGATTCCTTCGGCACAGCTCTCGAGCAGCATGTTGATTGAGTACACCGATAAATCGCTCTATATGGCCAAGCAGGGTGGAAGAAACAGAGTGGTAGCCTATGAATAAGCCGAGTATGTAAGAATGTGATTGTGCAGGTATTCGCCTAAAAGCGGATGCCTCTTTTATTTTTTTTAGGTTATTCAACTGTGGGTAAGGGCAAACTTTAAAAACAAAACACAACACGACTGTAAAAAAACACATATCGTAACCCGTGCAGGAAGGGTAAGATGGGGAAGCCAAACACATTGGTTAATAACATAAGGAATGGGATGGATAGAATGAAAAAAATGCTTGGTACAACATTGGTTGGCATCATGGCAGTCAGTGCAGTTGCAGGCTGTAGTACAGATCAGGCAAATCCGAAGTCTGGAAATGCTGCAAAAACTAATGAGAAGCCGAAATTTTCGATGTCGATGGCGACAAGCGGTAATAAATATGCTGAAAAATCAGGTGATATTAATAAGGAAAAATGGGTCAACAAGCTTGAAGAGCTTGCCAAAGTCGATATCGATATTCGAATGATTCCCCTGAAGGATTTTGATCAAAAGATGTCGCTGATGTTTGCTTCCAACGATATTCCTGATGTGGTGCAAAATGTTGGGGGCGCTACAACAAAGGGAATGTCCGGTTCGATTGAAGCTGGTATTTTCATGCCTCTTGACGATTTGTTAAAGCAGTATGCTCCAACTATAATGAAAGCGGTACCAAAGGAAGCGTGGCAGGAAACAAGCTTCAATGGAAAAATTTATGGTATTCCATCCTGGTTATCCAATCCTTCGCGAAGAGGGCTGTTCATACGGGCTGATCTGCTAGCCAAAACCGGGCTGCCAGCACCGAAAACGGTCGATGACTTTTTGAATGTCATGAGGGCGATGAAAAAGGCAGGCGTGGAAAACCCTTATCAATTGCGGGAAAACTTCAAGTATGCAGATACTATTCTAGGAGCCTATGACGTGCTTCCGTCACAATTCGAAGTGCAGGGCGAGCAGGTAGTACCCAAGTTTTTTGATGTGGAGAATATGACGAAAGCGCTGCAAGCTTACAAAACGATGTTTGATGAAGGTCTCATTCCTAAAGACTTTGCTTCAATCAGCTCGACTGAATACGGTAAAAATATCGAAGCAGGCAAAGTTGGTATGTGGTCGGCCAATGCCCAAGGTTTAACCAACTATCGCAACAAGGCAGCATCTGCAGTGCCGGAAGCGAAGATCGAAATTATCCCTTCACCTCGTGGACCGGAAAATCGTGGTGGGCATGTGCTCTATTCGAGCATCAATACCTCCTACTATATCAACAATAAGGTTTCCAAGGAGAAGGCGATTGAAATCGTTAAATTCTTTGAATGGATGACGACGCCTGAAGCAGAAAAGTATTTTTCATTTGGGATCGAAGGCGAAACGTATACGATGGATAACGGCAAAATTAATTTCAAGCAGCCGACCACACCTGAGGCCATTGATGAGGATGGATTCCGCAGCATGTTCTGGTTCGTGCATGATACGATCTATAATAAAGCCAGAGAAGAGCTGACGCAGGACGGTCGTGACATGATGAAGTACATGGATACCGTGATTTCCAAGGAAGGTTTAGGTTCCCTGCGGTTTGTTCCATCGCTTGAAACGTACTCGCGTTATCCGGATGTCGCTCCTCTGGGTGACGATACAGGTCCGAAATTAATTATTGATCATATGGTTAAGATGATTTATGGCAAGGAGCCGATCTCGGATTGGCCAAAAGTTGTTGAAGAATATAAGAGCAAGGGCGGCAATGAGATTTTGAAAGAAGCTACAGAGCGCTATAAAAAGAAAAATGGTGTGATCACTGCGGAGAATAGAGGCTAATACAGGCAAGGGGATGGCTTTGGTCATGGAGACGATTCGGAGAAACGAAGGAGGGATAAGCAATGGAAGTAAGCGGCCATACAGGAAGCCAGTTAAAGCTATGGTACGATAAAGCGGCAAAAACCTGGACAGAGGCGCTGCCAATCGGTAATGGACGATTGGGTGGCATGATTTTCGGGACAACGGCTAACGAAAAAATCCAGCTTAATGAGGATACGATCTGGTACGGCGGACCGAAGGATGCGGATAATTCCGATGCCCAAGCCTACCTTCCGGAAATTCGCGAGATGCTCATGGATGGCAGGCAGCAGGATGCGGAGCATTTGAGCCGAATGGCGCTAATGTCGGGGCCCAAGTATTATCATCCGTATGTACCTGCTGGAGATTTGTGTCTGTGGTTTCTGGATCATAATCGGCCTACAGAAGGATATATCCGTGAGCTGGATTTGGAAACAGCTATTGTACAGGTGAGCTACAGCATGGACGGTGCTCATTACAGGCGGGAATATTTCAGCAGTGCAGTTGATCAGGTTATCGTTGTGCGACTGGAAAGTGAGCTCCCGCGGGGGCTCACTTTCAGCGCTAATCTGATGAGGCGTCCTTATGATGCAGGGAGCCATGCGTTTGGTGATGATACAGTTGTGATGCAGGGCGAATGCGGGAAGGATGGTATTGCTTTCTCTTGTGTGGTTAAGGCGATACCGGAGGGAGGAAGCGTAAAAACCATCGGTGATTTCGTATCGATTGAGCAGGCTGACGCTGTGACGCTGCTCATTGCGGTCGAATCAACCTTTCGATCAGCGAATCCGGAGGATATTTGTTTGCAGCGGCTGGATGCCGCGGCTGCCAAAGGTTATGAAGAATTAAAACGCGGGCATATTACCGAATACGCTGACAAGTTTAACCGTGTATCGATCCGATTGACTGGCGAAGAGCTGGATGCGGAGCAAGAGCAGACGCTGCTGCTGCCAACGGATAGCAGGCTTGAACGAGTCAAGCAAGGTGGTGCCGATCAAGGACTTATCGAGATCTTTTTCCAATATGGCCGTTATTTGCTCATATCCTGCTCGCGCCCGGACAGTCTGGCTGCCAATTTGCAAGGAATTTGGAACGACAGCTACAGCCCGCCGTGGGAATCGAAATACACGATTAATATTAATACGGAAATGAATTATTGGCCTGCTGAGGTTTGTGGTTTGCCTGAATGTCATCAGCCGCTCTTCGATCTGATCGAGCGAATGCGACCAAACGGGAGAAAGACTGCCAAGGAGCTTTATGGCTGCCGCGGATTCGTCGCTCATCATAACACCAACCTGTGGGGGGAAACACGGCTTGAGGGTATTCTCGTCTCTTCCTCTATATGGCCGCTTGGAGCCGCCTGGCTTTCGCTGCACCTGTGGGAACATTACCGTTATGGGCTGGATGAGGTATTCCTTGCTGAACAGGCTTATCCTGTCATGAAGGAAGCGGCAGAATTCCTGCTTGACTATATGGTTGAGGATGCACAGGGGCGGTTGATTACAGGACCGTCCATTTCGCCGGAAAATAAATTTATTTTACCGAGCGGTGTGCAGGGGAATCTATGTATGGGTCCAGCGATGGACATGCAACTGGTGTATACCTTGTTTACCGCATGTATGGAAGCAGGGAAGGTAACTAGCGATAGTGACGCAGTGTTCCGTCTTCAACTGGAAGAGGCAATCGCCAGGCTGCCCCGTCCGCAAATCGGCAAACACGGCCAAATTATGGAATGGCTTGAGGATTACGACGAGGCCGAACCCGGGCATCGGCATATTTCACAACTGTTTGCTTTGCATCCGGGTGAAATGATCGACAAGCATCGAACACCGCAGCTTGCTGAGGGAGCTAGAAGGACGCTTGAAAGACGCTTGGCAAGCGGTGGTGGGCATACAGGCTGGAGCCGTGCCTGGATCATCAACTTCTGGGCGCGGTTAGGTGACGGTGACAGTGCTTATGATCACATTTCCAAGCTGCTGGCGACTTCTACGTACCCGAACTTGTTTGATTGTCACCCGCCATTTCAAATCGACGGAAATTTTGGCGGAACTGCCGGGATTGCGGAGCTGCTGCTTCAATCGCATGGCAATGTTCTTGAGTTGCTGCCTGCACTACCTGCGGCTTGGCCGGAGGGCGAAATAACAGGCCTGCGGGCAAGAGGAGTCTTCGGCATCGATATTCGCTGGCAGGAAGGACGAGTCCAGCATGCGGTCATCCGAGCGGGTCGATCCGGCTCATGTCGCATTCGAATGAAACAGCCCAGCTTGATCTGTCGTGAGGACGGCACGGATGTCCCTTACGTGCTGGAAGATGGGATTGCCGAATTTGCTTGTGAAGCTGGGGCTGTATATTGCGTGCTGCCGATGTAAGGCAGCTGACAGCTGTCGGATGAAAGTCAGTTTTGCTTCGCAAAACGTAGCAGATGCTTACCACGCTAGTTTTGCGAAGCAAGCTTTTAAGGGAAGTAAATAATGGAAGTTATTGTAGGTTAGTCGGATTGGCATCGTAAAAAAACACAAAACAGATGCAAGTTTCTCCATAGCTTGTGTCTTTGGGTTGCAGTATGCTGAGGTCATGTCAGCTGGGGCTCTATTGTACCTGTCGTCTATACGTAGTAAACTCGAATGGAGTTTTTACGAATTCATAAGCATGAAAGGTGGAGGCTTACAGGATGAGATTGCTAATTGTGGACGATGAACCTATCATTCGCAGCGGACTGGTGAAAATGGCTCAGATTTACACACACAAGTTCGCCCAAATAGAAACAGCGGACAATGGTCAACATGCGCTGCAACGCATCGCTTGCTCAGAGCCAGATCTGCTGCTTACCGATATCCGCATGCCCAAAATGGACGGCTTGGAGCTGTGCCGGCAGGTGAACGAAGCATACCCGCATATCCTGAAAGTAGTCGTATCGGGGTACAGTGATTTTGATTATGCACAAAAATGTTTGTCCTACGGTGTTAAGCATTATTTGTTAAAACCGGTTACACCTCCTGATTTACATGAAGTATTCGATGTGATTATGAAAAGCCGCACACAGGGCTATATGGTCGTTTCCCGCTATGTGGATTGGATCGAACGGGTCGAGCAAAGCATCTGGTCTCTGCAGGAGGATGAAATCGCAAGACTGATGGTAGAGTGGAGAGAGCACTGCTCGCATTTGTCTGCGCAACAGCTGAAGGAACAACTGCATGATGTGGCTGTGTTGCTGCACAAATATTTTCAAGAGAAAAACCGCCCGTTGGGCTCCAATTTATTGTCTGATTATGCGGCAACGTCCAAAGCAGATTTATTTCTTGAATTCGAAGGACGCCTGCAAGTGGTTATGAACGATCTGCTGACTGCGCGTCGCGGCAATTACAAGGATCCGATGGAGGAAGCGAAGGCTTATATCGATAATCATTTGTCTGTGGAAATCTCCTTAAAAGAAGTGGCCGACATGGTGGGCATTACGCCAACCTATTTTAGCTCGCTGTTCAAAAAAGTAAGCGGTGAAACGTTCGTCAGCTACCGGATTCATAAAAGAATGGAAAAGGCACGCGAGCTGCTATCGATCCCCCATATGCGTACGGTCGATGTCGCCGCGGAGGTCGGATATGAGGATTATCCTCATTTTACGAAAACGTTCAAGAAAATTTCCGGTGTTTCGCCTTCGGAATACCGCAGTCTGTTGGGAATCAAATGAAAAATTTCAACTTGTACCAGAAGCTGTTTCTATCGTACCTGATCGTCATTCTCATCTCCTTAACCAGTGTAGGGGTCTTTACTTACCGGACCTCCTCCAATGAGCTGGATCAACTGGTGGAGAATCAATTATCCCAGGTGGTCGGCAATGCGGTACATCATACCGATTTGTATATTCGCACTTACGAGCGTTCGATGGTGTCGCTGCTCAACAGCAATGACGTGAAGCGCTTTATCGATCTTCCTACAGGAGAAAAGGGCTTTCCTTACTATGAAATTCGCAAGCTGATCAAAGAGCTGTTGATCGAGCCGGTGTTTATTCGCAACCCGGAAATTGCCAATATTTTTATGATCAGCTTTCATGATAATGCGATGTATTTTTATAACGATTCGAGTGGTGAATCGTTTGACAGTGAGCAAGTCAAGCAGCAGCTTGAGTTTTTTAAACAAAATACCGAGGAAGGCAGCTTGAGTGTGCTGAATCACAGTATTTTGTCGGATCAGAAAAATCTGATGCTCACGCTTGTTCGGCGTATACGCGGCCTTACCGCTACGGAGCCCAAAGGTATTCTTGCGATCGAATTGCGCGCGGCTGAGCTTTCCGAGCT
This sequence comes from Paenibacillus baimaensis, assembly GCF_025567575.1. Classification (NCBI taxonomy): domain Bacteria; kingdom Bacillati; phylum Bacillota; class Bacilli; order Caryophanales; family Paenibacillaceae; genus Paenibacillus; species Paenibacillus baimaensis. Next base: position 118,389 of record NZ_JAOQIO010000077.1, read on the forward strand.
GTGGAAGGGGATTGATCTGGGAAGCCATGGGTATTTTTTCATTGCCGATGATAAAGGGAAGTACGTCTACCACCCCGATAAAAACCGAATTGGTACGGAGCTGCCCGTTGAAATAAGGGACGAGGTTTTCCATGCGGGTGATAAGGCATTTACGGCTGTTATTGATAATCAAGCACAAATGTTCATGAGCCGCCGTTCCAATTATGGGAATTGGCGGCTGGTCGTTTCCATGTCCGTAGAAGAGCTGCGTAAGCCGACAGATACGATTCGCACCACAACTATAGTCGTTGGCTGCTTTACGCTGGGGATTGCTTTGTGGTTGGCTTTTCGCTTCGGAAAATCGATCACGGGGCCTATACGCACTCTGAAGGCAGCCATGCGCCAGACGGAGAAAGGGAACTGGGTGACCATCCCGCTCCCTGAGCACCGTGACGAAATTGTGGAGCTGATGAGTCGCTACAATTTGATGGTCAACCGGCTCTCGGAGCTGGTGGACAAGGTATATCAAGCCGAGCTTAGCGACCGGGAGAGTCGGATGGAGCGGCAGAAAGCCGAGCTGCAGTCTTTGCAGCTGCAGATCAATCCGCACTTTTTGTACAATACGCTGGAAACGATTGTTTGTTATGCGGTGATCAGAGACTCCAAGGAAATATCCGAAATTGTTAAGGCGCTCGCCTATATGCTGCGTTATTCGGTGCAAACCAATCTGGAGGAAATTACGGTTGCTAATGAATTAAAGCATGTGCTGTATTTTCTAATGGTGCTCAGGCATCGAATCGGTCGTGAATTTGAGGTGGATGTGGCGATTCATCCGGACTATTTACTACGCAGTATGGTGCGGCTCACACTGCAGCCTCTTGTGGAAAATGCGTTTCAGCACGCGTTCCCCGATGGTGTGGAGGATTATCATTATATTCGGATCGATGCCGGAGAAGATGATGATATATTCTGGCTCAGTGTGGAGGACAATGGGGCTGGTATTAAGGAAGAGCGCCTTGCCGAGGTGCGGGAGAAGCTGGGTGCCAATCGGCTTGCTGATAATGAAGAGGGCTCATCCCAAGGTATTGGCGGGATTGGCATAGTGAATGTTCATCGCCGAATTCAAATGGTGTTCGGTGAACAATATGGCTTGAAAATCGAGAGTGAGGTTGATCAGGGGACGAAGCTGCTCATGATTATGCCTGCAAGCAAACCTGGTAAATAAGTGGAAAAGAGGAGAACATGCAATGGCGAAACAAGAGGATTTAATGGATAATGCCGAAGGGTCTGAGCAACTGAATATCGAGCAATTGGAAGCCATAGATGCAGACCATGACGCCAGAATGGCCTGGTGGCGGGAGGCAAGAGTCGGGCTGTTTATTCATTGGGGCTTGTACTCACTTCCGGCAGGAGTCTGGAAAGGTAAGGAAGTTCCCGCTTCTTATGCCGAGCATTTGATGCTCAGGGCACGTATTCCGGTAAGTGAATATGAGCAAATCGCGACGGAGTTTCACGCCGAACACTTTGATGCGAAGGAATGGGTCCGAGCAGCCAAGCTGGCCGGGTTGGAGTATTTGATTTTTACAGCCAAGCATCATGAAGGCTTTGCGATGTATGACTCGGACGTATCGGATTACAATATTGTGAAGAAAACGCCTTTTGCCCGTGACCCGCTCCGTGAGCTGGCGGATGCCTGCCGCGAAGAGGGGATTAAGCTGTGCATCTACTATTCACACTCCATGGATTGGCATCATCCGGATTCACAGGGGAATACATGGGATTACCCTCATAATATTGGCGCTTATGATGATGTAGCCTCCTGGATCAACGATGAGGATAAGCGAACTCGCTACGAGCATTATTTGCACACTTCGGCGCTGCCTCAGGTTAAGGAACTGCTGGAGAAGTATGGTCCTGTCGGACTGCTCTGGTTCGATTGTGGCCATAAGCTAACGGCTGAGCAGGGAGCCGCTTTCGTCAAGCAGGTGCGCGAGGTACAACCGGATTGCCTTATCAATCGGCGGGTTTGGATGGACCCCTATGGAGACTACGGCAATACGTCGGATAACCAACCGCATGTGAGAGTTCCACGCAAGGATTGGGAATCGATTGCTACGCTGAACGATTCCTGGGGGTATAAAGTTGCCGATCATAATTGGAAAACGGCAGATGTCGTATTGCGGCAAATGATAGATGTGCTCAGCTTAAACGGCAATTTTGTGATCAATGTTGGACCGATGGGGAATGGAGCGTTTGATCCCAAGTCTGTCGAGCTGCTGGAGCAGATCGGTCATTGGATGCAAACGAACGGCGAAGCTGTGCATGGCACTCGTCAAAGCCCGATCGGTAAGCCGCCTTGGGGCAGATGCACGATAAAGGATGGCATTCTCTACCTTCATATCTTCGAATGGCCAACCAATGGGAAGCTGCTGGTTCCGGGTCTGCGTAATCCAGTGCTCAAAGCTTACGCGCTCGCTGACAAAGACCGTTCAGCTCTGCCTGTCACTCGCATAAGTGAAGAGGATATCGTGATCGAGGTGCCGATCAGCGCGACAGCATCGACGATTCCGGTATTGGCAATAGAATTCACGGGCGAGTGTGATACCAATCCGGTACGTTTGCTGTATACGGCCGATTATCCGAACAACTTCGGCGCGTTTGATGCCGATATTGAGGGACCCACAGTACGCTATGATACAGGGAAGAAGGACCACGATAATCTGATCAACTGGACCAGTCTGGAGGACGAGGCATCCTGGACCTTCCGTGCTAACGGACCTGATCGCCTGCAAGCTGTTCTGGAATACGGGGCAGCAGCAGACGTGGACGGGGGTTCCTATGAGCTTTCAGTGATCTCGAAGCGTTCAGGTGAAACGGTATCACGAATAACTCAGACGGTGAAGGCTACCGGAGACGGGTACGAATTCGCAGCCTTCCCTGTAGGCCATCTAAGCCTTCCCGAGGCGGGTGATTATGTGCTAAGGCTTAAGGCCTTGAGTTTGCCAAACGGAGCATTCATATGCTTGAAAAAGATCGTTTTGGAACGTGGATAAACAAACAGGATAAGTCAGAGCATCCGCAAGTTGGGATAATCTGGCTTTTTTCGTGTATCTACTGAAGTCGATCGTAAAAAAACACATGTGCGCTTTAAGTTACTCCATGGTTGGGTATTCATAGCCATAGTATGATAAATGCATCAAACAACATTACCCCCGCTTCAAGAGAAAGGAGAGATCATATGGCTTCAAAAACGGATACTTCCGGACAAACCCTATACACGTTCGCTTCGAAAAAGGCGAAGCGCGCGTTTGTTGTTAAGCATTGGCCCTTGTATGTAATTTCGATACCAGGACTTGTGTATTTTATCCTCTTTAAGTATGTACCGCTGTTGGGCTCGACGATCGCTTTTCAAGACTACAACATTTTCAAAGGAATCACCAACAGTCCATGGGTCGGACTGGCCCATTTTGAGCGGATGTTTGCTTATGACGAATTTCTGATCATCTTAAAAAACACGCTGTTAATTGGCTTGTACGATCTTGTCTTTGCGTTTCCGATCCCGATTATACTGGCCGTCCTGCTGAACGAAATTCGCATTAATGGTTATAAGCGGGTGCTGCAAACGGTTATTTACATGCCGCATTTTCTTTCCTGGGTTATCGTTGGAGGCATTCTGATTGGTCTTCTATCCCCGACAACAGGAATCGTGAATCATATTCTGGGGATATTCAACATTGAACCGATTTACTTCCTGGGTGAAAATAGCTACATTCGCAGTATTTTGATAGGATCGGGTGTTTGGAAGGATAGCGGCTGGGGAACGATTATTTATTTGGCAGCGATTGCCGGTATTAATCCTGACTTGTATGAAGCGGCTGAGCTCGACGGCGCAGGCAGGTTCCGCCAGGTGATGTCAATAACAATTCCATCCATTCTGCCTACGATCATGATTTTGTTCCTGCTGCATATGGGCAGATTTATGGATTTTGGCTTTGAGCGTGTGTTCGTCTTTATTAACTCGCTTAACAGCGAGAATGGAGAGATTCTGGACACGTATGTGTATCGAGCAGGCTTGATAGATCGTCAGTACAGCTACACAACGGCGATTGGTTTATTCAAATCCGTAATTGGTCTCGTGCTCATCGTACTGGGTAACACACTAAGTAAAAAAGCGACCGGAGACGGCCTGTACTAACTAATTATTTAACTAACATATCTTCGGTCAAAGGGGTGAGAGGCGTGATTCTGACAAAAGGGCAGCGTGCGTTCCAGATGTTCAACAACATCATGCTGTTTGTGATCGGGCTCGCCATGGTACTACCGATTCTACATGTGATTGCGCAGTCGTTCAGTAATGCCGTAGCGATCAACAGCGGGGACGTTGGACTATGGCCAATAGGCTTCACATTGGAGAACTACCATATGATTGTAAAGGATCCTTCAATCTGGTTAGCTTTCCGCAACAGCGTCATTGTTACCGTATTCGGTACATTAATCAATCTGGCAGCAACAGCAAGCCTGGCTTACCCGTTGTCTCGTCCAGAGTACATTTATAGAAAAATGGCACTTGTTATCGTGCTCATCACGATGATTTTTCATGCACCACTAATTCCTAATTACTTGCTGCTCAAAAATTTGAACATGCTGAATACGCTGTGGGTATTAATGATCCCTGGGGCGATTAGTGCATACAATCTGTTCGTTATGCGATCCTTTTTCGTTAATTTACCGACAGAGCTGCTGGAATCGGCAAAGATGGACGGCTGTGGGGAATTCCGAATGATCTGGAGCATCGTGCTTCCTTTGTCCAAGCCGGTTATGGCAACGATGGGGATTATGTACGCGGTCGCCAACTGGAATATGTACTCGCAGGCAATTTACTATATCGACAAACGTTCACTAATCCTTCTGCAAGTACGGCTGCGGGAGATCGTGATCACAGACAACATGGGTGCGTCGGATGTTACTTCGGAAATGATGCAATTTGTGTCACCAGAAGGATTGAAAATGGCGGTTATCGTCATTGCGACAATCCCGATTATGCTGGTGTATCCGTTCCTGCAAAAGCATTTTATTAAAGGAATGATGGTAGGATCGATTAAGTCGTAAATGCCTGAGGAAAGACCAAGGCAAGTTCAAGGCTTTAAAAAAAGAGAGGGTTGATGCGATATGAAAAAAACATGGGGTGTTATTCTGGTTTCCGCGCTTGCTGCAGGTTCTTTGGCTGGCTGTGGGGATGCGTCTAAAGACAATAAGCAAGGCGGACAAGCCAGTGCTGATACGAAGCCGGTCAAATTTTCGCTATCACTGCCGGTTACAACCAATGCTGGATATCAAGGAACAGTGACAGACTGGGAAAATAACAAGCTGGTGAAAAAGCTGGAGGAACTGACTAACACAGACCTCTCCGTGCGTATTCTCGAAGATTCCAAAATGGGTATTATGTTCGCTGGTAATGATATTCCCGACGTGGTAGGCAGTATCGGCACACCAACCGGTAAATCCATGTCAGGCTCGGTGGAAGCCGGCGTCTTTATGCCGCTTGACGATTTATTGAAGCAGTATGCTCCCAACTTGATGAAAAAGGTGCCCAAGGCGGCATGGGATGCAGTTTCCTACGATGGCAAGATTTATGCGATCCCCGATTATTTGAGCAATCCGTCCAGACGTGGGACTTATATCCGTACGGATCTTTTAGAGAAAACAGGTATGAAAGCTCCACAAACTGTTGATGAATTTCTGGATGTTCTGCGTGCCTTTAAAAAGGCAGGTGTAGAAAATCCTTATCAAATGCGTGAAAATTTCAAATACGCCGATACGTTCCTGGGCGCGTTTGATGTACTACCATACAAGGATCAATTTGAAGTTGTAAATGGACAGGTACAGCCGAAGTTCTTTGACGTCGAGAATATGCAGAAAGCGCTGCAAACCTACAAAACGATGTTTGATGAGGGCTTGATCCCGAAGGATTTTGCAACCATTTCGTCCTCTGATTATTCCAAAAATATTAACAGCGGTAAATCCGGCTCTTGGTCCTCCAATGGAGCAGGCTTGATCTCGTTCCGAACCGCTATTGCCCAGGCCAATCCGGCTGCCAAAGTGGATATTATCTCCTCTCCAAAAGGACCAGAAGGTAAATCCGGCTATTTCTACTATACCCCGGTTGTCCGTTCCTTCTATGTGAATGCCAAGGTGGATAAAGATAAAGCAGCGAAAATTATTAAATTTTATGACTGGATGGCATCAGCTGAAGCTGAGAAGTTTTTCACTTTCGGTATAGAGGGACAAAATTACACAGTCGATAACGGTAAAATCAACTATAAAATTCCAACCAGCAAAGAGGAGCAGGAAGAAGAGAGCTTCCGTGCAGGTACGTTGTGGATGGGGCAGGATGCGACATTGAACCCGCCGCGTAAGCGTCTGGAATTGGATCAAAACGGTAAGGATCAGCTAGCTGTCTTCGATAATGTACTGGATAAGGAAGGCTTGCCCGGTATCGGATTTTATCCGGATCTAGCAACTTTCAGCAAATATCCGGATCTTGCTTCGCCACAGCCTGATGTTGGACCGAAGCTGATCATCGACCATATGATCAAAATGATCTATGGCAAAGAACCGATTAGTGACTGGCCTAAAGTTATAGAAGAGTACAAAACCAAGGGTGGCAATGACATTCTTAAAGAAGCCAACGAACGTTATACGAAAAAGATCGGTGTGCTGGATATTAAAAAGTAAACGGGTGTAGCACGCCACAGGAGGATAACAGGATGCAGCAGGAAACGATCCGGGAGCGAATCATGCAAGAGCTTGAGACGGTTGACGTTGTGGACACTCATACCCATCTGGTTGGAGATCGGCTGAATGCTGTGGATTTCTGGCAGATCGCCCATTACTTCTGGTTATTCCGTGAGCTGCAGGCAGCCGGTTATCCGGCGCATGCCGAGCAGCTGCCGGTTCGTGAGCGAATCCAGGCATTTCTTAGCGCTCACCATGCTTCCAGACATACGATGATGAACGTGGCGCTGTCGCGGATTTTCCAGGATTTATATGGAATCGAGCTGAAGGATGAAGCGTCCGTTCTGGCAGCAGATGAAGCTGTCAAGCAATCTGCAGTACAGGCAGACTGGGCACAGAAGGTAGCGGACCGCCTGAGCGTTCGTGAGTATGTAGTCAATGTACCTGAGCATGCTCCTTTTGAGGGGATGAGGCGGAATGCAATTCTGATTCCGCGAATCGATGGGAAGATTTTCGGATGGGTTACTGAGATCATAGAAAGCTCAAATCCGCTTCAGGCGTTCGAGAAGCTGCGTGAAACCGTTGACGCCTTGTTGGGCGGCTACAGCAAGCAGGGCTGTCCGGGCATTATGACCACACTTCCGCGATATGAGGCTGCGGCTAACCAGTTGTATGACTTATCTGCATCGGGATTGGTGCGTGATCAGGTTTTGATGAATGTGCTTCATCTGATCTGCGAGGCTGCACAGCGTCATGAGCTGTTCGTACAGTTCTTTCTCGGTGTCGAACGCTCCTGGTGCGGGGAACCGCTGCCTGCGAACGACCCGGAGCGCATCTTGAAGCTTAGTGGTTTGTTTGAGCGGTACAGCTGTCCGTTCGAGTTAGTGGTCGCCTCGGAAATCAACAATCTCGATGTGGTGCAGGCGGCATGGAATTTCCCTAATGTTCATGTCGGCGGACATTGGTGGTATAACTTCCGGGCATCCACCTACAAGCAGTCCATGCAGTACAGGCTGGAGGCACTGCCGGCACTGAAATCTTCACTGATCGCATCTGATTCAAGGTGCATTGAATGGACGTACGGGAAAATTTGGCTGGTCAAGCGTGTACTCAGTGAATTTTTGGCTGAACGTGTGGCCTCTGGTTGGCTGGACCATGCTCAGGCGATTGAAGTCGCCCGCGACTGGCTGTATGAGAGTGCAGCGCGCAGATACCGTGTGCAATCGCTGAATAGTAAAGGTTAAAACTCCTTGTGTGACCTTATGGGTACGACCCAATCGAATAAGCGCGTTCCTGTAAAGGAAGGCTTTGCCAAAGTCCTTGTTTTGCTGCTTGATTGCAGCGAAACAGGGATTTTTGTTTTGTGTAAGTGAAGAGTAATTTCACTTTTGTCAGGACGATGATTGAAAGGCTGTATCCGCATACATTCAAATAATGAGAGTTTACATGCATAAACCAATATTTACATGTTAGATAAGCTAACTTACACTGAAGTAGCAAATACGAAATGGAGGGATTGCAATGGGAGAAATGAAGTGGAGTCATTTTTTTACAGAGCAAGACAAACGGCATGATGAGCTTTGGGGCAAGCAGACGTTGAACGGTTTCGGGGAAAAGCCGGTTTTACTATTGATTGACATGTACTATAGTGTCGTTGGTCTGGAGCGCGAGGAAATCTTTGAATCGATGAAAACATGGCCGATGAGTACAGGCCTTGAAGGCTGGGCTGCGATTGACAAGACGGCGATTCTGCTGGCGGCTGCCCGTAAGAATGGAATTCCTGTCATTCATATTAAAGGGATGAACAGCGGCATCAATCATTGGACCAAAAGCAGTAAAAAACGCAAGCTTCAGGTGACCATGTCGGAGGAAATGATGGAGAAGGGCCGGCAAATTGTGGAGGAGGTCAAGCCGATCGCAGGTGAGATCGTGATTGAAAAAGCCGCTGCCAGCGCATTTCACGGAACCCCGCTGTTGTTCCAATTGATCAGCCTGAACGCAGATACGGTTATATGCGCAGGGGAAACGACAAGCGGCTGTGTGCGGGCATCGGTTGTGGATGGAGCGACCTATCGCTTCCAGATGGGTGTTGTTGAAGAATGCGTCTATGACCGCACGCAGTCCTCGCATTACATGAATCTGTATGATATGCATCAAAAATACGCCGACGTGGTGGAAATGAACTATGCCATCGAGTATTTCGATGCCATTGGTGCCGCCAAAAAAGTCAAGGTAGAAGCTTAAACCTGCACGGTTACACGAAAGGGGAATCGCATATGGCTTACGCTTTTGAGGATCATTGCTGGAAGGATGCTGTTGATCCGGACATACTCGAGATTTATAAGGCATACGAGCGTGAAACCTTTGTTGGTCGCAAACCGGCGCTGCTCGCCATTGATCTATACAACAGCGCCTATCAAGGAGGCGCCAAGCCACCAATTGAGCTGCAGGCTGAGTTTCCGAGCTCCTGCGGTATCTATGCCTGGGAAGCGATCGAGCCTACTGTAAGTTTGTTTACGGCGGTTCGTGCCATGGGTATGCCGGTGATCTATTTAACCTCGGATGAATTGACGCGGCGCAGAGGTGTGAAGGTAGCTGCTACCAACCGCAAGGGGGGCGCCAAAACCTCGGATGCGTTCGAGATTTTCCATGAATTTGCCCCGCAGCCGGAAGATCTGCTGATTTACAAAACCCGTGCCAGCGCATTTCAGGGTACGCCCTTGACCTCGTATCTGACGATGATGGGTGTGGACAGCCTGATTGTCGTGGGTGAGTCAACAAGCGGTTGTGTCCGGGCCAGTGTGGTCGATGCGTATTCGCATGGCTACCATACGGTGGTGGTTGAAGAGTGTGTGTATGACCGCAGCCCTCTGTCACATAAAATCAGCCTGTTTGATCTCCATCACAAATATGCCGATGTCATGCATATCGATGAAGTGCTGGAACATTTGGCCAAGCGGCTGATAGCCCAGACGATATAAGCCGAGTTGAAGATACGGTTAAGAACTGGGATTCAAGTTAAAGATCAGTAAAATAATACAAGTTTTGTATGGGTATGGAGTCTGGTTAGGCAGGGACAGATGTGGGTTACAGCGGCATGGCTGACTGTGCGTACGGATAGTGCCTCGGCGATGTTAGCTGCAGCATAATTCTAAACATGCATGTGAGGTCGGGGAGTGATTGAGAGTGAATACGGCAGGGAGCGGGTAGTCGGTGGATATACAGGATTACACATCGCCGAGTGGGTCAGGTTATTCCGTGTTGTTCTTACATCGACATGCCATTCAAGATGGGTTGTTCCTTGTTTAAATGGGAATTGATTTGTGACTCGAAGTGGCGGGTAAACAGCTGATCCAAACTATGGGTTTCATCCTTCAGATGAGCAATGAATACTTGACTTGGTGAAAAAGGGTTGCGTTCAATTTTTACTTGAACCAGCTCTTTTTTTGCGAGCTCATTTCGCATGTACAAGCTGCCGGACAAGTGGACGCCTGCATTTTGTTTAATAAAGTGTTTGATCAGCCCCAGATTATTCGTCTCAATCTTGGTAATGTAATTCAGCTGGATCTGGTTGAGTGTCGTATCGAGCAGATCTCTGTATTGCGTATCCTTTTGATAGGTGATGAAGGTTTCCCTTAATATCTCCTCGATATCCACTTTCTTCCGTTTGGCGAAAGGGTGCGCTGGAGAAACGATTAAATCCGTGGGTTCGCTGTACACGGATCGATATACAATCCCGCGGTCATTGCTGGTGTAACGGGTAATAGCTAATTGAATTTCACGCTGCTTCAGAAATCGAACCAACGTAGGTGAGGCGTAGCACTGCACCTTCAGGGCAACCTTCGGATACTCCGCCATGAACGTGTCGAGTACTTCAGGCATCACGCAGCTGGCGAACGAATTGTTGCAGCCTATGGTCAATTTGCCTGCCGAGCCTTGCTCTACACTGGCTACTGCATTCCGGCCTTCCTGCAAGGAGCCCAGAATGTGCCTGGCATAAGGCAGAAAGGCTTTGCCCTCCTCGGTCAATCGAACCCTGCCTTTACCGCGAATGAGTAAAGATTTACCCAGCTCTTTCTCTAATTGGGTGATGCGATGAGATATGGTGGGCTGCGGCAAATACATCTGATTAGCAGTCTCCTGAAAGCTGCCGATCTGGTAAACCTGTAAAAACGTTGTGATTTGCTCCAGATTCATATAAAATCCCCCATCCATCAAATTAATAAAATGTAAGGTTTCATAACTTATTATATAAGATTTACTAACATAAATGCAATAAATGAATTCGTTTGCATTCATTTAACTAATATTTTCATTCAACAATGCTAATTTACGATTGTATTAATTGGTTTTATGATAAGTGTATGTAATAAATGAAGATTTACATGTTAAATAAATGTTAGTAAATCTAACATAAATTAATTTAAAATTTCAAGGAGGAATGGAAGATGACTTCGAGAGGCTGGGAACGGTTTTTATCAGAACGGGACAAAGAGCATGATCAACGGCGTGGTAAACAGGAGCTTGCAGGATTTGGCGAGAAACCGGCTTTGGTATTAATTGATATGTATTATAGTGTGCTTGGTCTGGAACGCCAGGAAATCTTCGAATCCATGAAAACCTGGCCTGGCAGTACCGGGCTGGAAGGCTGGGAAGCCGTTGATCGTACTGCCGAGCTGTTAGCCGTTGCCCGGGACAATCAAATTCCCGTCTTTCATGTAAAAGGCATGGATAATCTGATCAAGCCGTGGATTCATCGCAAGCGCCAGCCGTCGGCCATGTCCTCTGAAATGAAAAAGAAAGGCATGGAAATCGTGGATGAAGTCAAGCCCATTCCTGGAGAGGTTGTTATAGAGAAATCAGCGCCAAGCTGTTTTCAGGGAACACCCCTGAGCTTTCAATTAGTCAGTCTGGGTATTGATACGGTTATCGTCTGCGGTGAAACAACGAGCGGCTGCATTCGTGCTTCGGTTGTGGATGGAGCTACACAAAGATTCAAGATGGGGGTCGTCGAAGAAGGCGTATTTGACCGTACGGAAGCTTCTCACTGGATGAACCTGTACGATATGCATCAGAAATATGCCGATGTGGTTGGTGTGGAATATGCCAAGCAATACTTCCAAAAGATCGGCGCAGCGAAGCCTGTCCTATCTATAACAATTTCAGGGAGGTAATGAACATGTACGGTTGGGAGAAATTTATGAGTGAGCGCGACAAGCAGCATGATCTGTTATGGGGCAAAAAGGAGCTGTACGGCTTTGGCAAAAGGCCCGCACTGCTGTTGATCGACATTTACTACAGCGTGCTTGGCTTGAAGCGCGAGCCGATTTTTGAATCCATGGAGACATGGTCGTCGAGTACCGGACTTGAGGGCTGGGCCGCCGTCGACAAAACTGCTGAGCTGCTGGAGGTAGCAAGAAGCAACCAAATTCCCGTTATCCATGTAAAGGGACTGCAATCCGGAATCAACAGCTGGAGTCGGAATACCCGCATGCGGGTTCCGCTTAGTGATGAACTGCGCCAAAAGGGCTCGGAAATCGTGGATGAGGTCAAGCCGGTTTATGGCGAGCTGGTTATTGAAAAAGCCTCACCGAGCGCTTTCCCTGGAACGCCGCTCTTGTTCCATCTGAACAGTCTGGGTATCGATACTTTGATATGCTGCGGTGAAACGACAAGCGGCTGTGTACGGGCGACTACTGTGGATGGGGCTACCCATCGTTTTCATATGGGAGTTGTAGCGGATTGTGTGTTTGACCGCACGGAAGCCTCTCATTATATGAACCTGTATGATCTGCATCAAAAATATGCGGATGTCGTCGATTTGGCAGCTGCCAAACAATATTTTCAGGAAATTGGAGCGATCAGCAAAATAGGCGTCAGGGCTTAAAACAGCAGAGCGCAGGTACGGCTGGAGGTGTGGTGAATCCGTAGCAGGTTGCGGGTGCGCTGCACTTCCGGAGATCGTCAAATAGCGATGAGGGGGACGAGGGGAATGCACAGTAAAAAATGGCATCTGCTTATAATCGTCATGTTGTTCTTGCTTGTGAGTGCTGCCTGTTCTACTAATGAGAGCTCGACGGCCCCTTCAACAGGGAATGCAACCGGGGCTGCAGCTGCAAAGAATGACCATAAGACGCTGAAGATCAGATTCTATGATGATCCCGCGGGCTTTGATCCCGCTACCGTATTTCGAATCGAAAATGAGAATATCGTCTTTAATATCTTTAGCGGTCTGACAACCTATGATTCGGCAACTGGTGCGATCATTCCCGATTTGGCGGAGTCCTGGCAAACGTCGGATAACAAAACATGGACATTTAAATTGCGCAAAGGCGTTCAATGGCAGGGTGGTTACGGTGAATTCACCTCCAAGGATGTGCTGTACACCTATAACCGCAATATCGATAAAAAAACCGCTTCTCCATACGCTACCGATTTGGCCAACATCGAATCGATGGAAGCGCCTGATGATTATTCAGTGAAGGTCGTACTCAAGCAGCCGGATGGCAACTTTCTGCATGTCGTTGCAAACTACCATCAAGGCCAAATCGTGAAGAAGGAAGCGATTGAGGCTGCAGGAGCTCAGGTGAAATTCAAGCCTGTAGGCACAGGACCGTATGCGTTGGAAAGTGTGGATGTCAACTCTGAGATCGTGCTTGTGCGGCATCCGCAATACTATAAGGGCCCTGCCCCGATTGAGAAGCTCATCTTTTCGATTATTAAAGATGAGGCGACCTCAACGATAGCACTGCAAAATGGTGAAATCGACCTTATTATGCGAGCCAATAAGGAAGAAAATCTCGATACGCTGAGCAAAGCCGGCTTCAAAATGAACAATGTCAAAAACTATGCCAACAGTCTGCGGATTTTTAATATGACCAATCCGATTCTGGCCGATGTAAGAGTCCGACAGGCGCTTGCCTATGCTGTTGATTTCAATGCGATTGCCAAAGCGGTCAATCCCCAACTGCAAGCAGGAACGAGCAGTATTTTGATGGACTGGATGGATGGCTACACGGACAAAGCGCCGAAGTATGAATACAATCCGGAGAAAGCGAAAAAGCTGCTGGTGGAAGCGGGTTATCCGAACGGCTTCAAGATGACACAGACGAATACGTCGGCAACCGGGATTACAGATACGCTGCAGCTAGAGCAGGAATATTTGAAAAAAGTGGGTGTTACCCTGGAATTCGTCCTGGTGGATACGCCGACTTATAACAAAGTGAGAAATGATGGAGACTTTATGACTGCAGGACGTTTGCTGCCCGCCGTCAATCCGGATATGATCCTGTTCAGCTACCTGCATCCGAACAATAAATCGCCCGGCGGCTTGAATGGCGCACGTTATGATAATCCGGTGCTGACCGAGAAGCTGGAAGCGGCGCGTGCCGAGGTTGATAAGGACAAACGGAAGAAGCTGTATGAAGAGGTGCAGGTTATTGCGATGACGGATCTGCCTTATATGCCGACCTTCGGAAGCAATGTATTTTGGCCAAGCAAGACGAATGTGGATGGTGTTGTCATCAATAAGCTGGCACAGGTTGACTTCTATGGTGTCGATATCAAATAGGTACACAAGGCTGTAGTAAGGTCAGTGAAAAAGTGAATCCGGGAGGTGACCGCCAGTGCTGGTATATTCCTTTAAACGAGTCGTGCAACTGATCGTTACGATGCTCGGAGTGGTGACACTGGTATTCTTCGCTTTACGGCTTATACCGGGTGATGCGGCATCGGCAATGGCAGGAGAAAATGTGTCGGCAGCCGCTCTGGAGCGACTAAGAGAAGAGATGGGGCTGAATCAGCCCCTCTGGCTGCAGTATTTCAGTTACATGAAAAACCTGCTGATGCTCGATTTTGGAAATACGGTGACGACCAATCTGCCGATTACGGGCATGATCATGACGGCGCTGCCGATTACGATGCTGATAGCGTCGATTACGATTTTGATGGCGGTGTGTATTTCCATCCCGCTCGGTACGCTTGCTGCCTATATGGCCCACAAGGGAAAGAAGGCGCTGGATAACATGATTACATGGGCAGCGATGATTGTCGATCTGATGCCGGCGTTCTGGACGGCACTGCTGCTGCTGTTGATTCTGTCCCTGGGCTTGGGCTTATTCCCGGCAAGCGGCAGAGTGACGCTGGATAATCCGGAGATGCTGATGAAGCGCATTGCGATTCCGATTATTGTGCTATCGATTACACAGGTCGCTACGCTTGCGCGTATTACGCGAACTGCCGTGCTTGAAGTCTTGAATGAAGATTATGTGCGTACAGCCCGCTCATTAGGCATATCCGAGATTGTCGTTGTATTCCGTCATGCACTCCGCAATGCAGCGCTGCCCATTGTCACGGTCATTGGACTCAGCTTCGGTAATTTGCTGAACGGCACAGTCATCGTCGAATTTATTTTTACAATTCCGGGTATCGGCACACTGCTGGTTAACGGAATCAACAGCCGGGACTATCCGCTGGTGCAGACCTTGATTCTGTTCTATGCATTCCTGTTTGTGGCGATCAATTTCCTGACGGATCTGGTTTACAAAAAGATCGATCCGCGCGTTCAATTCTAAAAACTCAGCTGACACTTACGAAGTCAGTTTTGTTCCACAAAACCGAGCTGATGCTTACGAAGTTAGTTTTGTTCCACAAAACTTTGAAGAGGTGAAGAATATGAACAATCAAGAAGCACTTGGTACCGGCAGAGGGAAGCTAGGCCCGTTTTCTTGGGGGACTATTCGGATTCCTGGGTTGCATTTTTTGATAGCCAACCAGAAGGCCCGTTGGGCGCTGCTGATTTTGATTCCTATTTTACTGCTGACCCTGCTGGCACCTGTACTGCCCTTCCCCAATCCATTGGTTACCGATGTGAAGTCGAGTATGCAGTCGCCTTCCTGGGATCATCCATTCGGAACGGACAAATTAGGCCGTGATGTATTCAGCCGGACGCTGTCGGGCATTAAGGTTTCCCTGTCGGTTGGACTCAGTGTAGCTGTAATTGCACTTGTATTTGGAGTTGTGTTGGGCACGATTGCCGGGTTTTACGGAAAAATGGTCGATCGTACGATGATGTCCATCGTTGATATTTTTCTTGCCTTTCCTTCATTGCTGCTGGCGATTGGTCTTGTCTCCATTATGGGAGCGGGCTTCATCCCGGTTGTCATTGCCATTTCACTTGCTGATGTGCCGCGTTTTATCAGACTGCAGCGCTCTCTGGTGCTGACGCTGAAATCGAGAACGTATATCGATGCGGCCCGAACCGTGAAAGCCTCCCAACTGTGGCTGATGACCAAGCATATTATTCCTAATACGATTTCCTCGCTGCTTGTTGCTGCCAGTATAGCTGCTGCCAATGCCATTCTCGTTGAGGCCAGTCTCAGCTTTCTTGGCCTGGGGATTATGCCGCCGGAGCCGTCACTGGGCAATATTATTAAAGAGGGGCAAACCTATCTGCAAATCGGCTGGTGGATTTCAACCCTGCCAGGCGTCGTTATTTTGCTGATTGCGATCAGCCTGCATTTTATGTCGGACGGTATTCGTGAAGTGCTTGACCCTCGTTCG
Organism: Paenibacillus baimaensis; assembly: GCF_025567575.1. NCBI lineage: Bacteria > Bacillati > Bacillota > Bacilli > Caryophanales > Paenibacillaceae > Paenibacillus > Paenibacillus baimaensis. The sequence goes on from NZ_JAOQIO010000077.1 coordinate 134,664, forward strand.
AGAAAATAAGCTGCAGACAGGAGGAAATTCATATGGAAACCGACTATCTTTTAGATTCCGATCCGCTGCTGCGGGTTCGGGATTTACACACCCATTTTGAGACGGAGAGTGCCACTGTCCGGGCGGTCAATGGCGTATCCTTTGATATTCAGCGTGGTGAACGTCTGGCTATAGTAGGCGAGAGCGGGTCAGGGAAAAGCGCGATGGCGATGTCACTGATTCAATTGATTGCTTATCCCGGTCGTATCGTGTCAGGAAGCGTACAGCTTGAAAATAAGGAATTGGTGGGTATGCCAGAAAAGGAGCTCAACCGGCTTCGCGGCAAAGAGGTGGGAACGGTTTTTCAGGACCCGATGTCCTCGCTTGACCCCGTGATGCGCATATCTGACCAGATGATCACGCCGATTCGTATGCACTTGAAGCTGGGTCCCAAGGAAGCACGCCTCTTGGCCATTGATTGGCTGAGCCGCGTTGGTATTCCCGATGCCGAGAAACGAATCGATGCCTATCCGTTTGAAATGAGCGGCGGGATGAGGCAGCGGATTATGATTGCCATGGCGTTATCGTGCAACGCGAAGCTGATTGTTGCCGACGAGCCGACGACTGCCCTTGATGTAACGATACAGGCGCAGATCGTACAACTGCTGAAGGAGCTGACGGAAACGACAGGAACAGCCATGATGTTCATCACCCATGATCTGGGGCTGGTCGCCCGCTTTGCCCAAAAGGTTGCAGTCATGTACGCCGGGAAAATCGTTGAATACGGTACGGTTCATGAGCTGTTCGCGCATCCGAAGCATCCCTATACGCAAAGCCTGCTGATGACCATTCCCAAGATAAGCGGTGAAAAAAGCGGTCGTCTGCTTCATATTGGCGGGTTCCCGCATGATATGAAAAATCAGATCATCGGCTGCTCGTACAAGGAGCGCTGTTCGGCGGCTGCGAGCCGGTGCCATATGGAGGCTCCTCCGCTACAGGAGCGCGGGGGCACACAAGCCTCTGCCTGCTGGCTGGAGCATGGACTGCAAACCGAGGGTCTGGATAAGATCGTATCATTGGATAAACACAATAAACCGCAAACGGCTGCTGTTTCAATGAATTATACAAAGACAGCTGCAGGTGAAGCGGATGGCCATGTGCTTGTTATTAAAGATCTTCATAAGCATTTCAAGCGTGATTCGCTGCTACCCTGGCGCAAGGCTCCCGAGATCAAAGCTGTTAATGGCATTAATATTACGCTTCAGCGCGGTGAAACCATAGGTATTGTTGGTGAAAGCGGCTGCGGCAAAAGCACGACGGCTCGCATGCTGCTCGGTCTTGATGAACCGACATCGGGAAGCATTGAGGTGAGCGGCAATATTCAGATTGTGTTTCAGGACCCATATTCCTCATTTAATCCCAAAATGAAAATAGGCGATATTATCGCCGAGCCGCTAAATGTGCAAGGAATAGGCACGAAGGAAGAAAGGCGCTTCAAAGTCCGTGAGCTTATCGCGAAGGTCGGCCTGGAGGCTTCTTATCTGGACCGTTATCCAAGCCAGCTAAGCGGCGGTCAGCGGCAGCGGATCGGTGTGGCGCGGGCCTTGGCGTTGAATCCGAGCGTCGTTGTTGCTGACGAGCCCACCTCTGCACTGGATGTATCCGTAAGAGCGCAGATTATTAATCTGCTCTGCGATTTAAAGGAGGAGATGGGTCTGAGCTTTGTGTTCATCTCCCATGATCTATCCACCGTACGCTACATTTCGGATAAGATTGCTGTGATGTATCTAGGTGAAATCGTTGAGTATGGACCTGCCGAGAGGGTATTTACCAATCCGATGCATCCCTATACGAAAGCTCTGCTTGCAGCCGTTCCCGTCCCTGATCCCGTGATTGAATCCCAGCGAGATATCCAGCTGGTGTCCGGAGAGCTGCCCAGCCCAGCCAATCCGCCCCTCGGCTGTGCCTTTCATTCCCGTTGTCCGCTGGTCACAGAGCACTGCGTCAGCCACAAGCCGGTACTAGAGGATTATCAGACGACTCGACAGGTAGCTTGTCATGCCGTCTCTTGACCTGTACCGCAAGGTTGGCATATATGGCGGGGGGTTGTTTTTTGCAATCACGGGAATGGCGCAGCCATTCTTTACCCTGTATGCCCAAGAGGTCGGTGCTTCTACCTCTGCCATTGGCTTCATGGTTACGCTGCGTTCCCTGCTGCCGATTTTTATCGCCATGCCGGTCGGGCAATTAATCGATTCGATCGGCTCAATGAAAATGCTGAAGTGGGGAAGCATACTGCTGATTCTTTCCTTGTTTACGACGTATTATGGCAATGGACTCTGGATGCTGTCGATTTCGCAATTTTTTATGGGGGCCTGTATTGTTATTATGGCTTCGGCTCTACAGGTGCTTGTATCGGATGGAGACAAAAACCAGCGCAACGAAAATATTAATAAATATTCGATGTGGATGTCAGGAGGCGGGATGCTCGGTCCGCTTATAGGCGGGGGTATAGTTTCACTGTTTGCCACGGAATTGATTGGCTACAAGATATCCTTTCTGATAGCGGGCTTTGCATCCATTCTGTTTCTTGCGTTTATCCTGATCATTTCGCGGGGTTATCCGCATCCCGATCCGAATCTGGCAGAGATTAAGCCGAGGGATATTATCAGAGTTCAAGGAATTGTGGACAGCTATACGAGCGGCTGGCATTTGACCAAAATTCGTGCGGTGCAGTTCGGGTTAATCGGCACCTTTCTGATTATGTATATCCAAGCTCTGTATATGAGCTTTATGCCTTTGTATTTAAAAGAACTCGGTTACTCGACCTTCCTGATCTCGATAGTGCTGGCGATTCGTGGCTTGGCCGGCATGCTTTCCCGCTATGCACTGAACTGGATCATGAAGCGGACCCATCTGGAGCGGATTTTGTTAATCGCCGGTATGATTGCGTCTGTATGTGTGTTATTGACGCCGCTCGCCGGTCTTCATATTGCCGGCATTGTGGCTCTGATGCTGATCATGGGCGCTGCCGTGGGGATTAACCTGCCTGTAAGCATTATGATTGTCGTCAATGACACAAGAGATGCCGACCGCGGGAAGCTTATGGGGTTAAGGCTGCTGACGAACCGTTTCTCGCAAATCATCAGCCCGGCGATGTTTGGTATTCTCGGTCAAACGCTCGGTTTGTCATTCGCGTTTCTGACTGGCGGGATTTTCCTGGTTGCGATGATGTTCGGATTCTCGGTGTACACGAGCGCCAAATGGAATTTAAAAACAACAGGTCGCGAGGCAGGCGGCAGTAAGCCGGAGGCGGCGCCAGGCAACCAGGCCTCATAGCCCAGCAGCAGTCTCCGTCAGCAGTGCCCCGAGGACAAAAACCGAAAAACGCCTTGCGGTACCGCCGGGCAGCTCAAAACCATTGTATGCTCATTATGGAGCGACAATGGTTTTTTTGCTGTCTCACCCAGCCGGCTGGATGCGAGAAGAAAATCTTGGTTTCTGCATGAGAATGTCCTAGACCCTTGCCCAGACTGGGCTCGCAGCCAAGGTGTGCGATATTTGGACACCCTTAGAAATTTGAATCATGAGCGTATTTGTGCGAAAAGTGGTTCGTGGAATGCCGTTATCGGTGCTTTTCAAGGCGTTCAGCCGCTCTCATAATAGGGATTACGGAAGCGGCCGCCGGTTAGGCATCAGCTTGATCGGCGTGAACCTTACAAGATCGTCAGCCAGGAGGGATTTCTATTCAAACATCACACGTACAGCCAGCAGTCGGCGCGCCCAGAAGTAAAAGCCATCCGATCCTGCGAAATATGAAACGAAGCCGGTATTTATATTTGATTTTTTTCCTGCCTTTTTGCTATTATGTATGCTTTCATTATTGGCCGATGTATGGCATTATCATTGCTTTCAAGGATTACAATATCGTCAAGGGCATCACGGAAAGTCCTTGGGTCGGACTGTCACATTTCAAAAAGTTTCTGAATGAGGAATATTTTTGGAAGCTGGTTCGAAACACGCTGCTCATCAATATTTACGAGCTGTTCTGGGCGTTTCCGGCGCCGATTATTTTGGCTCTGCTTCTCAATGAATTAAAAAGCAAGGCTTTGAAAAAATTCGCCCAAAGCGTCAGCTACCTGCCGCATTTCATCTCTACCGTTGTCGTCTGCGGGATGATCGTCAATTTTCTTACACTGGACGGTCTGGTCAATCAACTCATTACGTGGTTTGGCTTGGCACCGATTCAATTTCTGATGAAGCCGGAATGGTTCCGGACGATTTTCATTTCCTCGGGGATTTGGCAAAGCATCGGCTGGGGCTCGATTATTTATCTGGCCGCGCTGACTGCTGTAGATGAGGAGCTGTATGATGCCGCCAAAATCGATGGAGCCAACCGCTGGAAGCAGTTGATTCACATCACACTTCCCGAAATTTCGCCAACGATATCGATTATGCTCATCCTCAATATCGGCAGGCTAATGTCGATCGGCTATGACAAAATTATTTTGCTTTATAACGGTTCGACCTATGAAACGGCAGATGTGATCTCGACCTATGTGTACCGGAGAGGGCTGCTTGGCAGCGATTTCAGCTATGCGACTGCGGTAGAGCTGTTCCAGGCGGTGATCGGGCTTGTACTGCTCGTCTCGGCGAATCGTATTTCCAAAAGAATCAGTCAAACCGGATTGTGGTAGATAACAGGAGGTTGTCATGAACAAACATACTTCATTAGGGTCCAAAATTTTCGACGTGTGCAACATCGCGGTGCTGCTGCTCCTGATCTTCATAACGGTATACCCGATTTATTACATCTTTATCGTGTCGATCAGTGACGGCAATCTGGTTACGCGCGGTCTGATCAAGCTGCTTCCGATGGACATTACGTTTGATGCGTATCTGGTCGTATTTAAAAATCCGAAGATTTGGCAGGCTTACGGCAATACGCTGCTGTATACGACTGTCGGGACGACAATCAACGTGATCCTGACAGCGCTATGTGCGTATCCGCTCTCCCGAAAGGATTTTTACGGGCGCAACATCTTCATCTTTATGGTTGCGGTCACGATGTTCATCAGCGGTGGTTTGATTCCGGTGTATCTGGTCGTCCAGAAGCTCGGGCTTATCGATACGATGTGGGCATTAATGCTGCCTACGGCAATCAGCACCTTCAATATGATCATTATGAAAACCTATTTCGAAGGGATTCCGGTCGCTCTGCAGGAATCGGCTTATCTGGACGGAGCCAACGAGCTACAGGTGCTGTGGAAAATTATTTTGCCACTCTCGCTTCCCGTTATGGCTACGATGGTGCTGTTCTACGCCGTACATCATTGGAACAGCTTTTTCCCGGCTTTGATTTATTTGAACGACAGCGACAAGTTTCCCGTGCAGGTGCTGCTGAGGAACATCGTCATAGCGGGCGAATTCGCTGATCAAACCGCGGATGTGGGCAGTGCATCATCCAATTTCCGTGTTGTTGCGACCAACTACAAGTTTGCGGTCATTATTATTACCGTGCTGCCGATCCTCGTAGCGTACCCGTATTTGCAAAAGTATTTTGTCAAAGGCGCGATGATTGGCGCTTTAAAGGGTTAAGCACCTTTACATTTCACATCCTTAATGAGAGGGGGAATGCTCCGGGATCACCGGGCACCCGGCTTCATTGACTGTTGCGTGCTCAGCATGCTTCAAAATTAACGCTTGATCTACACAAAGGGAGGTTTATCCAAGATGACTAAAGCATGGGTAAAAGGGGTTTCCGTATCACTGTCCACAATCATTGTGGCCACGGCTATTGCCGGATGCACGGGGACTGGCGGTAAAGAGGCAGCACCCGCTGCACCGGGAAGTAACGCAGCTGGAGCAGATGCAGGTAAAATTTCTGCCAAGGAACGGGAGATCACGATAGCTTTCCCGGAGCATCCGAACCAGCCGGTCAAAAATATGGCTCCGATCCAGCAGGAAATTCTCAAGCAGACGAACATCAAGCTGAAATTCGAAACGGTGCCAAACAGCAATTATAACGATAAGAAAAAAATACTGATCGCCACCAATAACTTGCCGGACATTATCCAGGTAGATATGGCCGATATTAACAGCTTTGCATCGACGGGCGTGTTCGTGCCGCTGATGCAATATATGAATAAGGGACTGATGCCCAATTTCAAAAAAGTATGGGATCAATACCCGGACATGGCGAAGCTGACCGCGGACGGAGACTTGTATGGCTTCCCGGCGATAGGCCGCAATGAGTTGAAGAATGGCTTCGGGCCGGTCATCCGTACCGATTTGCTGAAAAAACATAACCTGCCGACACCTAAAAACTTTGACGAGCTGCTGACTGTGCTAGCTGAGCTCAAGAAGATTTATCCCGATTCGACGCCGTTCTCCGCACGTAAGGGAAGCGGACCTATCCACCAATTGTTCAAAACGATGTCTTATATGCTGGGCTCGGGAGTGGGCAGCGGCAACGGGATTTATTTTGATAAAGATGTGAACGGCGGCCAATATGTGTACGGACAAGGCACGTCCGAATTCAAAAACGTACTGGCTTACCTGAACAAAGCCTTCACGATGGGGGTGCTCGACAAGGATTATGCAGTCGCGACACAGCAGCAGTGGACCGAGAAGCTGACCAGCGGTAAATCGTTCTTTTTTATGGACAACAGCGGCTTTGCGCTTGATTATACGAAGCAGCTGCAAAAGGCAGTTCCGGACGGCAAGCTTGAGCTCATTCCGATCCCGGAATATAAGCCTGGCAAAGCCAGAGCCGAATTTTACGCAACAACGATAACGAACGACAGAATTTTTGCGATCAGCTCCAAGGCCAAGGACCCGGAAACACTTGTCAAGCTGATCGACTGGATGTACACCGAGAAAGCATCCAACCTGATGAACTACGGTGTTGAGGGTGTCCACCATACATTGGACGAGAAGGGCCAGCCCAAGCTGAACAGCGATTATGTCATGAAATTTAAAGACGGCCAGCCTACCGCTTTCTATGCGATGTATTCCGATCTGGGCTCCGGCAAGCTGAGCTTTACGCCATGGTTCTCCAACTCCGAGCCGCAGGTGCAGGTAGAGAAGCTGACGGGCAACTGGAGCGACATGCATGAGCAGTTCTGGAAAACGATTGCCAATGACAAGGCTTACCATGATCCTTATCTGGAACCGCCGCTTACAAAGGAAGAGGCTGCTCGTGTCAAGGAAATACTGGTCAACCTGAACACGATGCTGGAGCAGGAATATGACAAATTTATTATGGGTGTCAAAAAGCTGGATGAATATGATGCTGTCATGAAAAAAGCCCGTGATTCCGGAGGCGCCGAGCTGGAAAAAATTTATAACGGCGCGTTAGCCAGATTGAACCAGAAGAAATAAGACAAGAGAGAGTGGAGTGAAACCATGAAGCTGAAGGAACAGAGCCGACAATTTGTATTTGAGGAGGATCGCCCGTTCGCCGCCTGCCACGCCTCGACGATCGTCACGCTGCCGAACGGCGATCTGCTGGTTGCCTATTTTGCCGGGAGCAAGGAGGGTGCGCCGGATGTGGCGATCTGGTGCTCGACGAGAACAGACGGTGTATGGTCCAAGCCGCGAATGGTGGCGGACGAAGAAGGCGTCGTACATTGGAATCCGGTATTATTCCGAAAGACTGATGGACAAATCGTGCTGCATTACAAGGTGGGCAGCCCGATTCCGCAGTGGTATACAAGAATGATCGTGTCCGATGATAACGGTGAAACCTGGAGCGAGCCGGTTGAATTGGTGCAGGGAGATTCAGGCGGGAGAGGTCCGGTTAAGAACAAGCTGATCGAACTGCAGGATGGAACCTGGCTAGCTCCCGCCTCTATTGAAGGAGAAACCTGGGATGCATTCGCCGACATCTCACTAGACCAGGGGCAGACCTGGACGCAAAGCGCGATGGTGCCTGTGCTTCGTCCTTCTGCCGAGGGCGGCGAGGGGCAGGAAGGAAAGTATTTTGTCCGCGGCAAAGGTCTCATTCAGCCGACCATTTGGGAATCGGAGCCTGGTCACGTACACATGCTGCACCGCAGTACCGCCGGTTTTATTTACCGCAGTGATTCTTCGGACTCGGGCCGCACCTGGTCGCCTGCTTATCGAACGTATTTGCCGAATAACAACAGTGGCATCGATTTGGCGCGCATGGATGACGGAACGCTTGTACTCGCTTACAATCCGGTCGGTATGTACAATGGCCCGCGGATGCCGCTCCTGCTGAGCGTATCCACAGACAATGGCGAGAACTGGGAGCAGCTGATTGTGCTGGAAGGCGACTACCGTACCTATACGAAGCCAATCGAACCGGGGGAGTACTCGTACCCGGCTGTGATTGCCGAAGGCAGACGTATATACGTGACCTACACATGGAAACGGGAGCGGGTTGTGTGCTGGAGCCTGGAGCTGGAGTCGTAAGAAATCCCTGAACATTTAGGAGGTCTACCCATATGGCAACTTTGCCTGAATTGAGAGAACGGTTTAATCAGCCGCCTGCGGAATACCGTTCATTGCCTTTTTGGGCCTGGAATGATGAATTGCAGCAGGAAGAGCTGACGCGGCAAATTAAGGATATGAAGGCTCAGGGCATGGGTGGCTTTTTCATGCATTCGCGTGACGGGCTGGAAACGCCTTATATGGGACCCGAATGGATGGAAGCCATTCGTGAGTCGGTGGCTCAAGCGGAACAACAGGGGATGAAGGCGTGGCTGTATGATGAGGATCGCTGGCCTTCAGGCTCTGCGGGAGGACAGGTTCCGGCTATAGGGGATGAGCACCGTTCCAAAGGGTTGACAATCGAAGTAGCACGGGGCTCCTTCCAGCCTGACGGTGCCATTGTCGCCGTATTCAAGGCGGCAATCGATGATATGAAGCTGCTCCGCTGCGAGCAGCTTCAACTGCCGGAGATAGCCGGTCCAGCCCCCCAAACAGCCGCAGTACTGGCCGAGGATGAAGTGCTGCTCGTATTCAGGGTCGAGGTATCAGCTCCAAGTGAATGGTTTAATGATCAGGCGCCGCCGGACAGCATGAATCCTGACACGGTCCGTGCTTTTATTGATTCGACCTATGAGGTTTATAAAGCTGAAATTGGCGAGCAGTTCGGCCGCACGATTGCCGGTATTTTTACCGACGAGCCCAGTGTGCATGACCGGCACAGCACTTATACGGCGGGGCGCGGCTGGATTCCATGGACATCCACGTTTCCTGCCTACTTCGCAGACAAGCGCGGGTATGATATTCTTGAGCTGCTGCCTTACATTTTCTTTAACGGAGAGCAGTCCCCGCATGCACGGCATGATTACTGGCGGACCGTATCGGATAAATTTTGCGAGTCGTATTCCAAACAGTTAGGCGATTGGTGCGAGGATAACGGACTTGCCTTTACCGGTCACTTTTTGTGGGAGGGCTCTCTCGGAGTGGCGACACGGGTCGGCGGAGCTATTATGCCGCATTATCGGTACCAGCATGTTCCGGGAATCGACCTGCTCTGTGAGCAGACCAACGAGCACTTAACCGTCAAGCAGTGTACTAGCGTTGCCAATCAATACGGCCGTAAGTTTACGATTTCTGAAACGTATGGTTGCACGGGCTGGGAATTCACCTTCGAAGGCCAGAAATGGGTTGGGGATTGGCAGTACGTACTGGGCATCAACCTGAGATCCCAGCATCTTTCCTTGTATTCATTAAAGGGCTGCCGCAAAAGAGATTACCCTCCCGTCTTTAATTACCAGAACAGCTGGTGGAAATATAATTATATCATGGAAGATTATTTTGCCCGGATCGGTTCGGTTATGAGCGAAGGGCGGCCGGTCAGGGATATTCTGGTGCTGCATCCGGCTTCAACCGCCTGGTCGATGCTCGGTACCAATCCTTATGGAAGCAAAAAACGCGGCCTGGACCGTGACATTCCGGCTATTGACCAGTATGGGTTTGAATTTAATGATTTTTTACGTATTTTGCTGGGAGCTCATTATGATTTTGATCTTGGTGATGAGACGATTATGGCTGAGACAGGAGCGGTTCGCGATAACAAGCTTTTTGTGAATCTGGCAGGTTATGAGATTGCCGTCATTCCGCCGGTACACACGATGCTGCACAGCACGTATGAGCTGCTTCTCCAGTTTCTGGAGCAGGGGGGCAAAGTGGTTGCGATGACGCCATTCGCCACTATGATCGAAGGCAAGCCATCCGAGGAGCTGATCGGCCTATACGCCCATCCGGGCATCACAATCGCTTCGAGACCGGAGGAGGTTATTGCGAAGCTGGAGGATATCCAACCACGGCCTGTACGAATTCATAATCGGTATGCGGCTGAAGCTTCCGAGCTGTTCATTTTGTTCAAGGAGGTTGAGGATGGACATACGCTGTTCGTCGTCAATAATGATCGTGATCAAGGTTATGAGGTGCGTATCGATATTCAGCTGATAGGCCGTGTTGAAGAATGGGACGCATTGACCGGGCAGATTACGGAGATCGATTCATGGATCGAACAAGATCGTATGTGCTTTAACGCCCAATTCGGTGCTGCTGCTTCCAGGCTGTACATGATCCACCCAGTCGACGCAAGCACCTTGAATGCATCAGCTTCATCTCCAAAGGCGTTATCACAATCTCAGTCTGAACCAATTCTCTACGCGGCGGCAGGTCCTGAATTCCGTTTTTCGAGGACGATGCCTAATGTGCTCACTCTGGATACATGTGAGTACCGCATGGGTGACGGTGATTGGTCGGAGGAAATGCAGGTGTGGTCTGCTCAAAGGGAAATCCGCGATACATTAAGCATGCGACAGGTGTATTATAATGGCATCACGCAGAGATACAAGTGGATTCATGAAGAGCACCCCCATAATGGTACACCTGTCGGGTTCAGGCTGCGGTTCGATGTGACGGATCTACCTGCCCAAGAAATTCGGCTTGTGCTGGAAGGCTCGCAGCAGTTCCGTATCCTGCTCAATGGTCACGAGATCTCCAATAAGGCTGTGGGCTGGTTCGTTGATAGATCGATGGATTGTATAACACTTCCTGGCATCAGGCAGGGCAGCAACGAGCTGGAGTTGTATGCTGACTACACGCAAGCGATGGAAATCGAGGACTGCTACCTGATCGGCGATTTTGCGGTCAATTTGTCGCGGAGCATCGTAGAAGAACTGGACACGCTCCGTACAGGAGATTGGTGCTTGCAGGGCTATTATCATTATAATGGAAGCATGATTTACCATGTCGATTATATTCAACCGGACGATGAAACGGGAAAAGCCGTCCTGCTGCTGGGTGACCATTCTGCGGTCACTGTGGAAATCCGAGTGAACGGAGTTACTGCCGGACACGTGCCTTGGAAAGCCGCCGATGGAGTCGATTTGACCCCTTATCTGAACGCTGGCAGTAATGCGCTGGAGATCGAGGTCATGGGCAGCCCGCGCAATATGTTCGGACCTTTTCATGAAGCGAGGGGATCACGGCAAGCTATGATCGGCTGGGATTCCTTTCGCAGGGAGGGCAATGAATTCACGCCCGGCTATATTGTGCAGCCTTATGGTTTGTTTGAACAAATCAAGATTGTTCAAATCCATTAATTGCAAGCTGGCCTCGTAAGCACAAGCCTGGAGGTACGTTTCGGCCGCGCAGGGCAGCTTGTTCACCGAGAACTTCAACTTCAATTCAGCCATCGGAAGCAAAAGAGAGGAAACAACGATGAACAACGGGATCATGCGATTCAAACAATTCCAGAGCAAGCAGAACCGATTATTTCTCAAAATTTTATCGTATTTCCTGTCTCTTTTGATTCCGATTATTATTATTGGCGTGTCCGAATATGCGTACTCGATCAGCATTATGAAAAATCAGTTTAACGAGCGGATTACCACCAATCTGGAATCTGCCGCGAATACGATAGATTTGTATATTAATACGACGCAGGAGACGGGGATCAATTTTTTATTTGATTATACCGTCATGAATCTGCTTATTCCCAAGGACCAACAAAGCCTGACCATCAAATCAGAGCTGTGGCGCTTGCCGCGTATTCTGCAAAGAAGCGAGAACATTATTAGCAATTTTACGGATTCAACCTTTGTTTACATTGATAATCAGGAGGTTTACGTCGGTGCGGGCGTTAACACGTTTAACTCCTACTTCAATAACATTTATAAGTATGAGAAGTACGACACGGCATTTTGGATAAATAAACGGAGCTCGACCAAAAGCATAGAGCTGCTGCCGGTTTCCAGTGTGATTCAGGAGCAGATGGCGATCAAACAGGTTGTACCTATCGTCATGACCAACCGGATTCAGAATCAGAATGCAGTGATGGTCGTCAATATTTCCGTTAATGCGATCGTCAATGCATTGAAGGGTAATGCCGTTTTTGATTCCACTAACTTTGTGGTGCTGGATGGGAATCAGCAGATTATTTACGATGAGCAGGGACTGATGGATGGCTCACCGGAAAGATCGGCCTGGCTGCCTGCTTATCATGAACAAGGCGGAGCGCAGGATATCGAGATACAGGGAAAGCGCTATATGATTGCCCATATCAAGTCCAATTTATATGGTTGGGAATATTATTCGTTCACCCCACTCAGTGAATTCAACCATCATACGGTTAATATTTTGCAAATGACGGTGCTGTTATCTATCGTGTTGATTGTGATGGGCATTATCTTTTCGTTCGTATTCAGCATTCGCATATACAATCCGATTCGCAACATTCGTGATGTGATTGCCTTGAAAAGCGATTTGGGAAGCGGAGATCATGCAGATAATATCCATTCCAATGAGTTCGATCTGATCCGCCAAGGGATTGACCGTCTTTCCGACAGCAACCAGCAGTACAAGGTTAAATACGACAAGCATACAAGCGAGTATGTCGAGTATTCGCTGCTGTTTCTGCTTAAAGGTCACACCTTGAATCAGGAGGAAATATTACGAGAAACCTTGAAGGCAGACTTCGGCTTCACGCGTGCGGGATTTATATGCTGCTCGGTCCATTTTGATTTTAAAGAGGCCTTTTACGAGGATATTCAGGATACCGAACGGATCTATGTAATCAATGGAATTAAAAAAATCATCTGGTCCCTGCTCGGTCGTGACCTGCCTGCTTACGTACTGGAGCACCGGATGCATCTGTTCGTCGGGCTTGTGAATGTGGATGAAGCACAGGAAACGGAATTGCTGTACGAGGCTTTTAACCGGATGCTCGGAATTTTCGAATATGACATACGGATGTATTACGATATCACGATAGGAATCGGTACCTTTTACACAAACGTCAATGATATCGGCACTTCTTACAATGAGGCGATGACGGCGCTTGGCAAACGTAATAAAGAAAAAAGGTTTCAGATTGTCGATTCCAGCCACATGTCAATCCGCAACAGCTACCAATATTCGTTGTACGACGAGCAGAAGCTATTAAATTATTTGAAGCTGGGCGACGAATCAGCCGTAAGTACTGTGCTTGAGGAAATTGTCGAAAATAATATGCGACGCAGCATGTCCTATGAGCATATGGGGCAACTGTTTAAAGAAATGTATGTAACTGGTGTCCGCTTTTTAGCGGAAAAAGGCCGTAATGTTACGTTTCTGGAGATGGATCAACAGCTTCAGCAGTTCACAAGTCCCGCAATTGGGGATACGCTGACCGGAACGAAGGAGGAGCTGCAGCAGATCATTCAGGCATTTTACGCCCGAATTATTGAAGTGACCAAAGCGCAAAAAGGTCAAAGATCGGGCAACCTCGTCTCGCTTATCGAAAAATATATTCAGGAGCATTACACACAGGATCTGGGCTTGGAGCAAATAGCCGATGAAATGGGCGTTTCCGTGAAATACGTGTCTCGAGTATTTAAAGATAAAACCGGCGTATATTTGACCGATTATATCAATCAGGTGCGTATTGAAAAAGCCAAAGAGCTGCTGACCCGGACCGAGATGAAGGTCAATGATATTGCTGAAAGTATTGGTATTCACAGCCGGACCACGTTTTTGCGAGTGTTCAAAAAAGTAGAAGGCATCTCACCGAACGAATATCGCACTTTGTATAAAAAAACCGATTAGGCTGGCTGCAGTGTTCAGTCGAGTGTGACGGGCGGCCTGTCCGACATGGAGGTATTCTGATGGAATTTGATTACCCACAACATAAAAAGCTGCGCGTGATTATCAACACGGACACAAAGGCAGAGGCAGATGATCAGTACGCCATCGTTCATGGCATTTTGACTCCATCCTTTGAGCTTCATGGAATTATAGCAGCCCATTTTGGGGACAAAATTTCGCAAACAAGCATGCTGGACAGCAGGGGAGAAATCGATTTGCTGCTGCGGCTGATGGGACTGGAAGGCAGCATAAGAGCCGAGAACGGAGCACCGCATCCGATGCCGGACGAGCTTACGCCGGTCGATTCAGCGGGAGCACGCCTTATTATAGAAGAAGCGCTCAAGGACGACGACCGGACGCTGAACATCGCTTTCTGCGGACCCTTGACCGATATGGCGTCAGCTTTACTGCTGGAGCCGGCTATCGAGGGTCGTAATATTCGCGTCATCTGGATTGGTGGTTATACGTGGCCCGCAGGTGGCAGAGAGTATAATCTGGCCAATGATATCCATGCGGCCAGTGTTGTTTTTAAATCAAGGCTTGAGGTATGGCAGGTTCCCTATAATGCGTATCGGATGATGCCTGTCAGTCATTCGGAGCTGATTGAAAAGGTATATCCACACGGCAGGATCGGTGCCTATCTGGTCGAACAGCTGCTGGAATACAACAGCAGGAAAAAAGAAGCTATCGAATACCGCTCATTGGGAGATTCGCCTGTGATCGGGCTGATCATGTATCCTGAGGGCGGCAGATCGGAATGGCGGCCGGCACCGGAGATTGATCCGCAGATGCATTACATCCATAATGGCCGGCATCGGGCGATTAAAGTATACGAGACGGTAGATCCGCGGTTTATTTTGGAGGATTTTTTCGCTAAAATTGCCCGTTTTGCCCGCAGCTCAAATGAAGATTGATTAAATTTCATATTATCGTACGATAATGAAAGATGACAATGCTTTTGGTGTCATCTTTTTTGTGTGATTAAGGAATCCTATCGAAACTTGCAAAATTTTAGGGATATGTATAAAGTTAATAGTAGGGAAAAGGTGGAAAGCTATGATCGCACCATCTGTTTGTTATTAGATATTGGAAAATGGGTAACATAACCTTATTAAAAATGGAGGAAACAAACATGAGTGCAATGAACTCGTTTCAAAATTGGTTATCCAAGGGTAAAACCAGTTTACAGGATTCTGTCAAGAAGTATAAAAACAAGGATCTTCTCGAAGCCATAGTTGCCGGATGCGCTGTAGTAGCTTCAGCTGATGGAAACATCTCTGCAGCCGAGAAGCAAAAGATGGCCGGTTACTTAAGTCATAGTGAAGAGTTGAAAGTATACAACATGACGGATGTTATCAATCGGTTTAATCATTATGCCGGCAATATGGATTTTGATGTAACCATTGGTAAGCAGGAAGCTCTGAGAGCGATTGCTCCGTTCAATTCCAAGCCGGAGATCGGCCGTGTTATTGTAGGGGTATGCTGCGCGATCGGTGCAGCCGATGGTGATTTTGACGAAACAGAAAAAAATGCAGTTCGCGACATTTGTAAGGTACTGGGACTGAGCTCCGGAGAATTTGGTTTGTAAAATCTTGAAACCAACTATAGGCGAATGCCGTATTACTGGTGAAAGATTGAGATCAAGCGAATGGAGGTACTGATGAATGTCCATTTCATTAGTTAAAGGTCAGAAAATTGATTTAACAAAAGGACATGCAGGCTTATCCAAAGTTGTTGTTGGGCTTGGATGGGATGCGATCGAACAGAAGAAAAGCTTCTTTGGCGGCAAAAAGCCTGCTATTGATTGTGATGCTTCAGCCCTACTGTTGAATGCAAACAACAAGCTGGAGAAGAAAGAGGATTTGGTGTGCTTTTATAACAAAACAAGTGCATGCGGTTCTGTTGTTCACTCCGGAGATAATACGACAGGTGAA
Source organism: Paenibacillus baimaensis (assembly GCF_025567575.1). Taxonomy (NCBI): domain Bacteria; kingdom Bacillati; phylum Bacillota; class Bacilli; order Caryophanales; family Paenibacillaceae; genus Paenibacillus; species Paenibacillus baimaensis. The sequence goes on from NZ_JAOQIO010000077.1 coordinate 150,692, forward strand.
GGTGATGGCGACGATGAGCAAATCGTTGTTGATCTGGCCAGAGTACCTGCTCACGTACAGAAAATTTTGATGGTCGTTAATATTTATGACTGCGAAGCCCGTAAACAGGACTTTGGCATGATTAAGTCCGCCTATATTCGTGTATTTAACCATACGAATGATCAGGAGCTGGTACGTTTTAATTTGACCGAGAGCTATGCTGGCAAAACAGCATTGATTGTTGGTGAAATTTACCGTAATAACGGCGAATGGAAATTTAATGCAATTGGCGAAGGCGAGCTAGCCGCACATATCGACTTGTTGGCCAGACGCTACACATAATCTTTGTACAAGCAACACCAAACCTAAAATTATAGAAAAGTGAGGCGAATTTTATTATGGCAATCAGCTTAACTAAGGGACAAAAGATTGATCTGACAAAAACCAATCCAGGCATGACTAAGGTGCTTATCGGTTTAGGATGGGATACGAACAAATACGATGGCGGTACCGCTTTTGACTTGGACGCTTCCGTGTTTACTTTGAATGCTTCCGGTAAAGCCGGGTCCGAGAAAGATTTTATTTTCTACAACAACCCGAAAAACGAGAATGGTTCCGTTGTACATACAGGAGATAATAAAACTGGCGAAGGCGACGGAGACGATGAGCAAATCAAAGTTGATTTGGCTTCAGTTCCTGCAAACGTCGAGAAAATTTCAATTTGCATTACGATTCATGAAGCTCAAGAGCGCAACCAAAACTTTGGACAAGTCTCCAACGCTTATGCGCGTATTGTGAACGAAGAAAGCAATGAAGAATTGATTCGTTACGATCTGGGAGAAGATTTCTCCGTCGAAACGGCAATCGTCGTTGCTGAATTGTACCGTAATAACGGTGAATGGAAATTCAGTGCTATCGGCAGTGGCTACAAAGACGGCTTAAACGGCTTGGTACGTGACTTTGGGCTTGCATAAACAATAATCCTGCTCATGTATGCCATGACATGGACAATAAGCCGCCTTGTAAAGGCGGCTTATTGTAAATAACGGTGATACCTAAATTCGGAGGGAGATATCCACATGACAATCAGCTTATCCAAAGGACAACGAATTGATCTTACCAAAACGAATCCAGGACTGACCAAAGTTATTGTTGGTTTAGGCTGGGATACGAATAAATATAACGGCGGTAGTGACTTTGACCTTGATGCTTCAGCATTTATGCTCTATCAGGATGGTAAAGCCAAAGGCGTAGATGACTTCGTATTCTATAACAATCCGAAAACACCTAATGGCTCTGTTGTGCATACAGGCGATAACCGTACAGGTGAAGGTGACGGCGATGATGAGCAAATCATTATGGATTTCTCATTAGTGCCTGCTAATGTTGAAAGAGTCGGGATTACCGTAACGATTCATGATGCACAAGCCCGCTCACAAAACTTTGGACAGGTTTCCAATGCGTTTGTTCGCATCGTAGATGAATCCAATGGCAGAGAAGTGCTGCGTTATGATCTGGGAGAAGATTTCTCCGTTGAAACCGCAGTAGTCATCTGTGAATTATATCGCCAGGGATCGGATTGGAAGTTCCAGGCAATCGGTTCCGGTTTCTCTGGTGGCCTAGCTGCCCTTTGCAAAAACTACGGCCTTGACGCCAACTAAGCTTCGTAACTTAAAACGTAAGAAAGGTGTGTAGTCATGGCGATCTCAGTAGTTAAGGGTCAGAAAGCCGATCTGACTAAAAACAACCCTTCGTTAACTCAAGTTATAATTGGTATGGGTTGGCGTAATGCGAATGGTGTGGATCTTGATTTTTCCGCATTTGTGCTGGGGGCTAATGGGAAGGTTTCACGTGATGAAGACCTTATTTTCTATGGAAATCCTGTAGGAGCTAATCATGCGGTTTCCCTGACAACAGGTGATAAGCGGAATATGGCGGGACTAACTGACCGGGAGCAGGTCACGATTCAATTGGGAAATGTACCTGCACAATATTCCAAGATTGCTTTTACCTTGACTGTCTATGAGGGAGAGAAAAGAAAACAAAATTTCGCTCAAGTAGACGATGCTTACATTCGTATCATGGATCCTGCGTCTGGCAGCGAGTTGCTTCGCTACAACCTGGGGAAAGATTTCTCCGTCGAAACGGCCGTTGTCGTAGGAGAATTATATAGATACAACAGCGATTGGAAGTTCAATGCGATCGGTTCCGGTTATTCTGGTGGCCTGGGAGCGTTGTGCAATAGCTTTGGTATTGAGGTGAAGGAAGAAGAGATCAAAGCACCAACACCGCCGACACCTCAACCGCCGCCAATTGTTCAAGCAGATAAGCCGCCCGCTAATAACCCGCCGCTGAATCTGAACAGGCCCAGCCAGCAGCCCAATAACCCGCCACAGCAGCAGCCGCTTAATTTGAATCGGCCTTCTAGGGAGCCTGCACAGATACCGCCAGCACCAACCGTACCACCAGCAGCCAATCCGATCAACTTGAACAAAATCGAGCTGAAAAAACGCGGAGATACGATTAATCTTCAAAAAAATTCCGGCTCACTTGGTGAGATTCTCGTCAATCTGAACTGGGACCAGAAGAAAAAATCCGGTTGGTTCGGTGGCAGCAGCAATCTGGATCTGGATTTGGCCTGCTTGTATGAATTAAAGAATGGAAGCAAGGGTGTTGTACAGGCATTGGGTAATTCCTTTGGTTCGCTTACGCGTGCGCCCTATATTTCCCTCGATGGAGATGATCGGACGGGTACGGTGAAATCCGGCGAAAATTTGCGGATTAATGGAAATATGCTGAAGGAATTCAAACGGATTCTCGTATTTGCCTTTATCTATGAAGGAGCAGCCAACTGGGCGGAAGCCAACGGCGTCGTCACGATCAAGCAAAGCGGCGGTCCCGATATCGAGGTCCGGATGGATGAGCATGAGAAAAATAAAGGTATGTGTGCCATTGCATTGATTCAAAATGTGAATGACCAAACCTTGAGCATTGAAAAACTGGTCTCCTATTATGCGGGTCATGCTAAGATGGATGAAGCTTATAAATGGGGCTTGAGATGGGTTGCTGGTTCCAAATAGTTGTTAGTTAAAGGGGGGGTAGAGTTTGTCAGATTTTATAAGTAGCTTTATTGCGAATTTCAGTTCCTTTTTTAGTTGGGCTGGTATTGTTGCAACACTTTCAGATCCGGTTAACTGGGGAATTATTGGGACACTGATCATTTTAGAAGGATTACTGTCTGCCGATAATGCATTAGTACTTGCTGTAATGGTAAAACATTTACCGAAAGAACAGCAAAAGAAAGCTTTGTTCTATGGGATCATTGGAGCCTATATATTTCGTTTTCTCGCTATTGGAATTGGTACGTTCCTGGTCAAAATTACTTGGGTTAAGGTTGCAGGCGGTATTTATCTGCTCTGGATCGCGTTTAGTAATTTATTTCATCTTGAATTTAAAATGTATGGGATTCTTCCTTATATCGGTAAAAAAGCCGAGCAGGAAGAAGGCGAAGTGGAGAACAAGGGTCAAGGCTTCTGGAAAACGGTTTTTGCTGTTGAATTGATGGATATTGCCTTTAGTGTTGACAGCGTTCTGGCTGCATTTGGAGTTAGTGAACAGGTATGGGTATTGTTCCTTGGCGGTATTCTTGGAGTGCTCATGATGCGTGGTGTCGCACAATTATTCCTCAAGCTCATTGAAAAGTATCCAGAGCTTGAAAAAGCAGCGTTTGTCTTGATTATCGTGATTGGAGCCAAGATGATTGCAGCCGCATTCGGATTCGAAGTATCCCATGTGTACTTCTTCTCGTTGATCATCGCAATTTTTGGCGGAACGATGATTTATAGCTCCATTAAGAACAAAAGAAACAAAGAGGTTAAATCCAGTTAATGGATGCTATAGTAAGCGAATATCCTTCCAATTTCGGGAGGATATTTTAGATTAGGTTTTAAATTAGGTGTAATAGAAATGGAGGAGCGATTGCATGCGTTATTTTAATTACCTCTCTGAAGAAGAGGAACAGCTCCTCTTCTATGAACCACCGGTCTCTTTTGACAATACATCAGATAAAGAATTGTTATCTATTGCTGTCGGAGCCGCTCTATATACACCAGCCACAAGGCTTACGATTGCGGATGATATTGTTTCCGGTAAACATGAAGGATTGACCTCTCTTGTGTTAGACCTGGAGGATGCCGTAGGAGATCATCAGGTAGAGCTTGCCGAGGAATGCCTGATCCAGCAATTACATCGGTTATCTGCCTGGATTCGACTTGGCACTCTGCTGACACACAGCCTGCCGCTGCTGTTCATACGTGTACGCTCTCCAGAGCAAATGAGCAAAATATTGACAATGCTCCAGGAAGATGCCGCTTTGCTTACCGGGTTTGTATTTCCTAAGTTTACGGTTGATAATGCTCATCATTATCTCCAACTTCTTATGGATTACAATCGGTACAAAGCACCGTCTGCAGCCGTGTTATACGGAATGCCTATACTTGAAACAGCTGCTGTGATTTATCGGGAGAGCAGGCTGGAGACGTTACTGACGATCAAAAAGCTGCTGGAGCCATTCAAGGCATACATTCTCAATATCCGGATTGGCGCGACGGATTTCTCAAGTTTGTTCGGCATTCGGAGAAGCTCGGATATGACGATCTACGATTTGGGAGTCATCAGGGATTGCATTATGGATATTATTAATGTTTTTGGACGCATTGAGGATGGATATGTGATTTCCGGCCCTGTGTGGGAGTATTTCAAAAGTGATCGATCTCTGAAGCAGAGTGTCCAGCAAAACCTGTTTGAGGATGCAATGGGGCGGAAGGGTCGCAGGGTCAAAGTACAAGTCGTCAATCGCCAGACTGATGGTTTGCTTCGTGAAATCGCATTGGATAAAGAAAATGGACTTATAGGTAAAACAATCATTCACCCCACGCATATTACACTTGTTCAAGCACTTCTTGTCGTCAGTCACGAAGAATATATGGACGCCACCTCCATCATCGCCAATAATAATGGTTATCTCGGTGTAATGAAGAGCCAGTACGCAAATAAAATGAACGAAATGAAACCCCATCTGAATTGGGCGCAGCGGATTATGAACAGATCAAAAGTATATGGGGTGTTTCATGAAAATCAAAACTTCAATTCCTTGCTCGTCCGAATCGGTCAAGAGCAAGCATACGTACAAAATTAAAGATCAATTAGAGGTTATTGTTCATGTCACGAGCAATCCTCTGAATCTACCGATGGACGAGCTATTTTTGATGGCAGCCAGAATTAATAAAAAAAGAAGCTTTTTGTTCGTCAGCAAAGTATTGGGCAAGCACATTCCTGTTAATCCGCACGTATCTTTACTTGGGGGAGCTGCCCTGGCCGTACTGCTGCAGCAAGAAAGTGGAGGTCCGGTGTCCGTGGATCTACCGGAAATTGTTCAAGCGATTCGCAATCCTGCGGTCTATGCAGCAGATGTGTATGCCAGCTTAAAAAGAAGTCCATTGCTTATTGACCAGCCGCACCTCTTCATAGGCTTTGCGGAGACGGCTACAGCTTTGGGCCATAGCATGTATGAAGTATTTAGTGGACCTACCCGATATTTGCACACAACACGAGAATCAATCAGAGAGCTGGATTCCATTCTTAGCTTTGAAGAGGAGCATTCACACGCAACAGCTCACCGCTGCTATGCGCGTGATGAACGCTTTTTTCAAGGAACGCAGCCGGTCGTCCTGGTAGACGATGAGATCACGACGGGTAAAACCGCACTGAATATGATTCGCGATTTACATATGAAATTTCCGCGTTCCAAATACATCGTGGCCAGTCTTCTCGATTGGAGATCGGATGCAGATCGGGAACAATTTACGATGCTCGAGGCCGAGCTGGATATTGAAATTGTGTGCCTGTCGTTAATTGAGGGGCAGATCGAGGTTCATGGCAGCTCTATTGAATACATGGATGAGGCCGCACCTTCTATGAATGCAGCAGCCGAGCCTTCAACAATTACGAAGCACTATGTGTACAATGACTTTGACCATATGGAGGTAAGCTCGGGTAATTCGTTAGGTGATGTGAACTTGAATCCTTATGTGAGCCTGACAGGCAGATTTGGGCTTCAATATGGGGACAATTCATTGCTGGATAAGCAGGTTCAACAGTCCGCAGCCTTCCTGGGATCACTTAGAACAGGTGCAAATACCTTATGTATCGGCACTGGCGAATTTATGTATGTGCCGATGCGAATTGCTGCTGCTATGGGCGATGGAATCCTCTATCAATCTACCACACGCAGTCCAATCCACCCCAGCCAAGAAGTCGGTTATGCGATTCGATATCGGGATGCCTATACCTCTCCTGAAGATCCGGCTGTGATGAATTTCCTGTATAATATTCCTCCTGGTCATTATGATGAGCTATTTGTTTTTATGGAAAGGGAAGCTTCCTCTGAAGCAGAGAGACCTTTTGTTGAGGCTTTACGACGTACGCATACACCGCATATTCATCTTGTTTATTTTAGCCCACCTGTGAACGAAGTAGATAAGGAGCTAACCTCATGAAAACAGAGTTATTTGCCAAGGAGATTCAAGCTCCGTCGGCAGTTGGCAGCTACAGCCCAACAGATGTGCAGTTTCTGTTAAAGGATTTAAGCGACATTACGCTTGAAAGAGGGACCGAGGATCGTGAAGAGGCGATTCAGTCTGGTGTGCATTACTCTGAAATGCTTCCAGTGGAGTACCAGCCTACAGATGATTACATCCAGCTGTTCCACGATACGCTTGAAGAGTCTGCTGAGAAGGTAGCGACCGCGGCAGGTGTCGTGGCTGAATTGATCCTTAGAAAGCGCGGCAAGCATACGGTGTTGGCTTCTTTGGCGCGTGCTGGCACTCCAATCGGAATCTTAATCAAGCGGTATATACAAGAGGTGCATCATATCGATATGCCTCATTACAGTATTTCGATTATTCGTGGTAAAGGTATTGATGAAAATGCGATTCGATATATGCTGTACAAGCATCCTGACCATGAGATCCAGTTTGTTGATGGGTGGACAGGGAAGGGCGCAATTCGCAAGGTACTGGTCGATGCCTGCGCACATATGAAGGATAAGTATGGTGTCAGCTTGAATGATGATCTCGCTGTGCTCGCGGACCCGGGTTATTGCTCGGAAACCTTTGGTACCCGTGAGGATTTCTTGATACCGAGTGCTTGTCTGAACTCGACCGTATCCGGATTAATGAGCAGAACGGTACTACGGGATGATCTGATTGGTCCGAATGATTTCCACGGAGCGAAATTTTATAAGGAGTGGCTGTCCAAGGATTTATCCAATCTGTTCATTGATAAGGTATCCAGCTACTTCAATCGTATTGAAGCCACTGCCAAGGAAACAGCCTCGTTCTTCGAGCTTCATCCAGAGCAAACGGAAGCGACGTGGAAAGGAATCCAGGATATTAAGCGAATTCAACAGGATTATGGCATTGATGATGTGAATCTGGTTAAACCTGGAGTAGGCGAGACGACCCGTGTCTTACTGCGTAGAGTGCCTTGGAAAATTCTCGTAGACCGATTGGACAATCCGAATCTCCGGCACATTTTGCTGTTGGCTGAGGATCGAGATGTGTCAGTTGAAGTGTATCCGAATCTTACTTATTCGTGCTGCGGGATTATTAAGCCATTACGCAAAGGGGAGGTTGAAGCGTGATATTTGCCAGTGATTTGGATCAAACCCTGATTTATTCGGAAGCCTCGATGGGGCCGTTGAAGCCGCAGGAGCAGACCGTTCCTATTGAGCTGTATGAGGAAAGATATATTTCCTTCATGACAAAGCGTGCCATACAATTGCTAACCCAAGTAACAGCGAGCATGCAGTTTATTCCGGTTACGACACGGACTGTGGTGCAGTATGAACGTATTTTTGTATTCAAGGACACGGTAAGGCCGAACTATGCAATTACGAGCAATGGTGGAACGATTCTGGTCAATGGGCAAGCTGATGAGCATTGGAAGCAAACGGTAACCGCGGCAGTTGCCCGTTCCAGTGCACCGGCTGCAGATATTAAACAACATTGGGATCGGATCGCAACCCCGGAGTGGGTGCTGACAGAAAAATACGCCGATGATCTGTTTTATTCGCTAGTCATCGTGCGGGACAAGATTCCGCAGCCAGAGCTTGATGATTTTCGGGCGGTCATTGCAGAGCTGGGCTGGAATCTGTCGATCCAGGGCAGAAAAATATATCTGGTGCCCGCTGCATTAAGCAAAGGCGCTGCGATGCTTCATCTCAAGGAGAGGCTGGGAGCCTCACATGTTATAGCCGCGGGCGATTCTTTATTGGATGAAAGTCTGCTGCTAGCGGCAGATGAAGCCATAGCACCTAGACATGGAGAATTATTCAAGCATTATCCGAAGCATCCGCATATCACGTACACTCAGCTTCCAGGAATCTATGCCTCTGAAGAGCTTTTAGAGCAAGTATTGGAACGGCACTCATACAGGAACGGAACCATCTATGAGAAGAAAGAAGGCGTAGTATGAAGCGGATTTGGTTTAATCGCTGGTTTTCAGTAGCTTATCATTATATGAATATGATCCGTAACAACCCTTATGGTGAACGATTCGAATTGTATGGGACGCATCCCAATATTCAGCATATGTCCTTACAGGCTTGCGATCATGCAGAAACGGAGCCAGTACTGGAAGGGTTTGAATATGTGGAGTTTTGCCTGTCCTTCTGCAAGCGCCATCGAATCGATGTATTCATACCTCGGTTGAAGATGCTGGAAATCGCCAAGTATGTGGATCTGTTTGATCAAATTGGCACCAAGGTCATGCTTTGCCGCGATACCGAGTTAATGGAGAATCTGATGGAAAAGGATTTATTTTATGAATCCGTACGTGGTAAACAGATCGTGGAGATTCCCGAGTATTATGTCGTTAATACGGCTGTGGCCTTTAAAGAAGCTTATGAAAGCTTAACTTCCAAAGGGCTGAAGGTATGCTTCAAACCAACAAATGCAGAAGGCGGTATGGGCTTTCGGATCATCGTAGAGGAGCAGAATCGGCTGGAGGAGCTGTATGGATGGGTGAATTTAAATATCACCTTCGAGCAGGCTTATGAAGCCTTTTCCTCCCAGGAGACCTTTGAGGATATTATGGTGATGGAGCTGCTGGAGGGCAACGAATACAGCATTGATTGTCTGGCTTCAGCAGACGGTGAACTGCAAGCTGCCATACCACGCCGCAAGGAGGCTGGGCGTCTCTACTTATTGGAGGATGTGCCGGAGCTGCTTGAAATCTCAAGACGATTCGCCGCGGAATATCGGATACCTTATGTATATAACATTCAGGTGAAATACAATAATGGTATTCCCAAATTGCTCGAGATTAACCCAAGAATGTCCGGCGGACTTTACATTACGTGCTTGTCTGGAGTCAATATTCCTTATTTGGCCGTTAAAGCGGTGCTGGGCGAGGCTGTTGCCATTCCAGTCCCGCAGCTGGGAATTACAGCGAGTTATGTTGAGCAGCCGATCGTGCTAATGACAAGCGAAGCTGCACAGCCGGAGCTGGAAAAGTCTATATAATTATTGGAACAGCTCCCTGTGAAGGGGGCTGTTTTTACAATGTAAGGAAAGTCTAACTTTATCGAACAGGCTTCGACAAGAAGCTTTTTGTTGTGTGGAGATATTTGGACTGCTTGTAAAAAGAGGATATCACGGTTCACTAATTTAGCCTGCGGCGATTTTGTGATATGATGGTTATATAGAAAAGCAAATGCTTACGAAGTCAGTTTTGCTAAAGCAAAACGCAGCGAATGCTTACGAAGTCAGTTTTGCTTAAGCAAAACTCTCAGGAGGTGAAAGAAGCGTATGTCACGTCTCAAGCTGTTTACTGTGGTCATTGTTGCAGGTTACTTGATTGGTTTGCTGGCTACCTTATTTGTCCCCGTTTATGTCGCGCTTCTGATTCCGGCAGGTTTATCGTCATTGGCACTTATTTTCTACAAACCGAAGCATCCGATGCAGGGTGCAAAGCCTTTTGCCGAGCCTATAGCACCATCACAAGCTTCAACACCTTTGCCGTCCGATCTTAAGGATACAGTAGCTAAGGATCCGGTATGGGGGCCCGTTCTTGAGTATATTGGTGTGCTTGAAGATATGCTGATATCCGAAGGGCAGAAGGATAATCTCGATAATGAAATTGTGGAGAAAACACTTTCTCTCTTAACACGGCTTCAGCGGGTCATTCCGCAGCTTCAGGAGCTGAATGATGGGAACATCAATCATAATATTCATCGGCTGGTGTTCAAGGATTTGAATGGTGCGGTTAATCCCTTTTTGAAGCTGAGTGGGGAAGCCAAACGACAAAACCGTCGGCTGCTGCTGACAGGACTCAAAGATATTAATTCTAAAATTTCCTTTTATGTGGAATCTATTGAACATAGGGATTTAATTGATCTGCAGACCAAAATTGATCTCATTCATGAACGCTACAACGTACAAAACTAACCTTTAAAGGAGCTGAGATGTTTGTCAACACAACCATTGACGGAGCTTGTTCTTCTTAAACAGGAGGATGTGAACAAGGTAGAGCAGGAAGCAAAGCAGCTGATTCAAAAAGTATCCACTACCGATACGTTAGATTTGGACAGCCTGATGGATGAAATCGGTAATATGGGTCAAAGAACGATGGAAAAGGCAGGACAGTCGCTCGCGATGCTTGAACGTCCGGTGAATGAGCTGATGTCCGGCAAGCGGGCTGAGGTTTCCAATAACATACTTAAGCTCCGCGGTGAGATCGATGCGCTGAATAAAAGTAAGCAGGTAGGATTTTTTGATAAGCTGCTGAAAAAAACACCAATGAAAAATTTTGTCTATAAATATCAATCCGTGAATACGAATGTAGCGGCGATTGTCCAATCACTGCGCAATGGCAAGGATACTTTGCAGGAAAACATTGTGTATATGAAAAATTTGAAGCGTACCGCGATTCAAGAGGTTTACAATGTTCAGGCGCGAATTGCTATGGGCAATAAACTGAAGGAATTGTTTGAGCAGGAGATTAGCAAGTCGGAAAATGCGAATCGAAAAACCCATCTGGAACGTGGTCTGCGCAAGGTCGTAACCCGTATTCAATCGTTTACCGAAATGATTTTGCTGTACCAGCAGGCCATTGCAGGCACGGATATTATTAATGACAATAATGATAAGCTGATTGATGCGGTAGACAGTACGATTCACAAGACCCAGCATTTGATTACCGTATCTGCGATGATCTCCATGGCACTTCAGGATCAGCTTGATACGATCGATGCGGTCAATTCCGCGAACCGGACGCTGGAGACGATGTTCGCCGAAAATTCAAGGCAGCTGAAGGAAACGACGCAGAAAACGAATGATCTACTGGGCAAACCAGCGCTGCAAATCGATGTGATTAATCAGGCGATTGGCGATTTGTTCACCGCAATGGATTTGTATGAGCAATCCAACCGCAGCATCATTCAAACCGCGACCGAGCATACGACCAAAATGACGGAGATCAACAAAACATTGAATCAACGTCTCGGTATTACCCCTGGTGGACAAGCTTCGATCCAAAATCAGCAGCAGAACCAGTCTTTGTCGAGTTTTTTGGAATAGGCAGAGGCAGGGCTATAAAAGCATAGAATTCATATAGTAACCGGGAGCGCTCAGCTCCCGGTTTTTGTCGTTGCGCGTAGCTTGAAAGCCAAAGCTATTCTTACCGTTATGGCAGCGAGCCGTTTGCATGGTTCGTTCGACCTGCATGTGTAACAAACGGGCTGCAGCCGCATACAATGAATGGAATATGGGCAAGTCGGTTGAGCATAAGGTTAGGTATGATCAGGAATCACATTAAAAGGAAATTGGGGTGTTCCTATGCTTGATATGTTGACGGCACTTGGGACGATTATTACGCTGATTGTGTTAGCCAGCATGGAGAGGGCACGGTATATAGCGTCATTGAACGATGAGATATGAGGATTACGGACGATTATTGTCAGTGAAGGTGATGTTTGCCAATGCCTATGAATCTGGTACTATGTAAATAGTATCTAAAGATCGGAGGCTGTATATGCTAGAGTTTGAATTCGAAATTATTAACGAATCTTCCATTAATCTACGGTATTTATTTGGTGGCGAATGGTTCACTTTTAATCTTTACTTAAGTGATGAGGTCTGGATTCTACATCCTTTTGAAGGGATACTGCTCGGTAACAAGGAAATGAGCCGACTGGTCATAGCCGATATGTTCACGAATAAAACCTTTTTGGTTATGCTGGCCAAGGAAAGAATTTTGTTGTCGAATATTCATGCCTCGATGGATCTGGGGCAGCAGTCTGAACAGCAAATTCCGCTCCGCGGCAGAATCGAGGATCAACCCGAGCCTGCAGATCATAAGGACAATATGGACGACATGGATGCTTTTATTCAAGGGAATTCGATTGAAGAGGTTATTGACCAGGAGAAGAAACTCGTAGTAAGTCGCGTCACTTATTTTCGTGAAATCCTAAAACGTATGTTCATGGACGGCCTTGGTCCCAATGATGAGGAGTTTGATAAAGTTCGCGGAATTGTGAAAGTGTATGAGGAGGCTGCACAGAAATTGGGGAACCAGGATGATCTGTTCAATCACAAACGGTTTTAGAAAAATCTGTGCATCTCCTCGGGAATGCCATGGCGCGTACAAAACTGTTCAATCGTTTCTTCCTGATGAATTTCGCTGTTGAATACAAGTAATTTAACGGCGAAGCGGTTAGCCTGCATTTCAAATTTACCCGGATTAAAAAATGAATGTTCCTCCAGAAAAAAACGGCTGATCCCCTGATGAAGTCGATCATGTCCAAGCTCGTGGGCACAGACGAATCGCTGCCATTCTGAAGAAAGCTGATTATGAATGACGATAAACCGTCGTTTGAGCTTGCGATAATAGATGCCTCTTGTATTCGTCCCTAGGTCATGGAATCTCACTTGGATCCCCATCGCACGGGCAATCGTAAAGGGGCAGTTCGTTTTATGTCGTTGTATAAGCTTGGATACGGTATTTTCCATTATCATCACCCGGCTAATTCAATTAGTAAGGCAGTTACGACCTGTGATGTTCACGGCTTGGGTGTGGTATCGGAGTTCTTTGGTTTGGTGCGTTTGTTCATCTGCTTGGCTTCCCAGAAAAAGCCGGTCAAAACGTCCATAATCCGCTGCCTGTCCGCATCATTGATCGGCATACCGTCAAACATGACCTCGCCATCTTCCTCCAGCATTTTTTTGAAATCCCGCTTGTCTCTCGATGTAGCCCATTCAGGGATTTCGTTCAACCGTTCCTCCGGCATATGACCGGCCTGACTCATCATTTCCTCATAAGGTACTTTTAAGGCATCGGCGAGCTTGCGAATCGTTTCCGGTTTGGGGATGCCTCTCAGACCATTTTCAATGCGCGAGATCTGAGCATTACTAATTCCAGAATCCAGTGCCAGCTGATTAATGCTGATTTTTTTGCGTTCACGGACGGATTTCAGATAGCTGCCAAACTGCGTTTCGCTCATAGTAAGAACCTACCCTTCATTACCTCTTGGTAATAATATACCGAAAATATTCCAAAAGGTAAAGAGAAATAACGAAAAACTGTTACCAAAAGGTTGAAAAGACAGATAATTGATTGTTATAGGGGTTATTTGCCTGTTTTTCCAGCTTTACCAAAGTGAGTAATTTTAATAGTATTATAGCACAAGTGTTCGAGAAGAGGTGAATAATTACATTTTGAGTAAACGATAACAAGGGGTTATCATCGTAAAAGCGTAAGGAAGAAGAAAAGAATAAATTTTTGCTGAGCAAGTGTTACCAAAAGGTATTTATTTGATAAAACAAAAAACAGGAGGTTATGCAAATGAACCGAGGAAGTTCTGATCAACCATGGCTTACAGATATAGACGAGCTGAAACAAGCTTACCGCAGCACTCATCATATTTTGCTTAAGGCTAAAAAAGTCGCCCATCCGCCCGAGGAGCAGCAGTTAATTGCGGAAATGATCGCAGATGTCAATTATGCCATTGAATGGATGCATACCGGCAAATGCCCGGGTAACCGCAGAGGGATTGAACGCAGAGCCGCTTACCAGCGGGAAAAGCTTGTAGATCCGTTCCAAATGCAAATCTACATGCAGCAGCACAATCCGGTAATGGACGAGCCTGCCGCGGTTACAGAGTCACAAAGATTGCAAATCGAACAAGTATTAGCCAGTTTGAGCGTCCGCGAGCGGGAATGCTATGAGCTTCATCATGGGATGAGCTATTCCTTGAGTGAGATCGCAGAATTGCTGGGCGTGAAGAAAGGCACTGTGCAGGGCTATGTGCAGACAGCGAATAAAAAGGTCGTGCGGGCGAAGCAATGCGTAAGTACGAGCGACTAGCATGTTTGATGTCATGTAAAAAGCAATCATCATCGGCTAGCACGAGAGTTTTAGTAAGCTGCCCCTTACGACTGCCACCTAATAATGAGAACAAAATACGAACAAGTGTTCTTGTTTTAGACCAAAAGCATGATCATGCAGGACGCAGCAAGAGCCGAAGCAAGAAAGGAGCAACCCAAGTTGACGAGTAAGAAGAAGAGTTGCCGACAGCAGTCGCGTTCACCCGCTTTCAACAACAGATGGCTCACAAGTCGTCTTCATCAAGTTGAAGGCAGGTGTGTCCATGATTAACCTGGAGCTGATTCAAACGGTAATCGCCGATGGCTTGAGTGCTCATCTTGGTATTCCGGTTGTGCAGATTGATGCAGTAAGACCGACACAATATCCGTATATCACGTACAGCTATTCCGGGCCCATCAAATATCCAAGTGGTACACCGGTCATGACGCTTGTTGAAGCTGGCACTGAAGAAGTGATGGAGCGGTACACGGAGCAGCCTACTTGTCGCATCAGCTTGAATTCCTGCTCGAACCAACAGCTGGAGAGCTGGACGAATGCGATTCGGATGCACGACTGGTTCCGTATCCTCGGTCACGATGCTTTAAAGCAGGGGGCCGATCTGGTCGTGGTGCAGGCTGGAAAGATTAAAAACCGCGATACGGTTATTGAAGGGGTCTGGGAGCGAAAAAGTCAATTGTATGTGACCTTCCGCACCGCAAGTGTAGTGGATATGAATCAAGGAACTATTCAAACAGTAAATTGGAAATAGGGAGGAATTAACATGGTCAACTCAAAAAAAGACGTAACGGTTGTCATTGATATTCAAAAGCCCGTAGGGCGTTTAGGATTTGGTAAGGTACTTATTCTCGGAGCAAAAGCAGGTGGTTCCGAATATAAAGAATACACCGATTTGGCGGGTGTCAAAGCGGATTTTATCGAAACCACAGAGGAATATAAAGCGGCACAGGCGATTTTTGCCCAAGGTGATCAAGCACCTTCCGTGATTGCTATTACTTGCCACAATTCGACAACAGGCGAGTCCGAGGAAACACTGGTTCAACGCTTGCAGGCTGTTCTGGATAAAGATTGGTATTTCCTGATCAGCACCTCAGCTGCCAAGGTGGATGTGCTGGCTGTTGCCGATGAGATTGAAGCCGATGGAACTCATCAGTTCTTCACTCGCTCGTCAAGCTTGACGGATTTGGCGGCAATCAAGGCCAAAAATTATACCCGTACGACCGTTCTCTATCATACAACGATCAACAATTATCCGGAAGCGGCATGGGTTGGAGCAGCTGGCTCTGCACCTGTAGGCAGCATCACCTGGAAATTCAAAAAGTTGAACGGTATCCAGCCGTTGGAGCTGTCCAGCAGTGAGTTGTTGGCGATTCATAATTTGGGCGCGAACGCTTATATTTCCAAAGCCGGTGATGCGGTAACGACAGAAGGCCGGGTGGTCGATGCCGAATATATCGATATTATCCACGCCAGAGATTATGTAAAGTTTTCGATCGAATATGGAGTTCAAAAGCTATTGAACAGCACACCAAAGGTTCCATACACCACAGCGGGTATTGCCCAAATCGAAGGTGTAGTCAAAACCGTGCTTCAGCGTGCGCACAATCAGGGCATTATTGCCAGTGACGAGGATGGTTTGGGCCTGTATGGAACGACATTCAAATCCCGTGATGAAGTAGATCCTGCCGACCGTGCGGCCCGCAGCTATAATGATGGCTCTTTTTACTTCGAGCTTGCTGGTGCTGTACATGATGCAACGATCCATGGAGTTATCCAATTTTAAGATGCAATATCATTATGAGGAGGAATAAAAATGGCTACAACAACTTATGATCCGAAGTATGTATCAATTACCGTAGACGGTGTGTTTATGACTGGACTTGGCGAAAGCATGGTGGAAATCTCCAAGGATGAAAATAATTACGATACCAAGGTTGGTGCTATGGGTGATGCGGTGCGCACCAAGATTAATAACAGCTTGGGCACAATCAAAATCACGCTGCAGCAAACAAGTCCGCAGACTACTTTTCTTGACAGCTTGGCCAATACCGGTAAATTGGTTCCAATCAGCATCATTTCGTACAACGAGCCGAAGCAGACGACCACGGTAACGCAGGCTTTTCTAAAAAAGCAGGCTGACCGCAAGTACGGCAAGGATTCCGAGGACCGCGAATACGAATTTCAGGCCATGGATCTTAATTTAGCTTAAGATTGGCCAATCGCATATCAATAACAATACGAGCAGGAGTGATGGATACATGAGCAACTTTAAGCAAAAAAACTATACATCCCGCAGCGGTAAAGCCTATACGTTCCAATTCCCGGGCGTACGTGCGGCGGCACAAATCAGCGACCGTGTAAAAAATAAATTTGGAGTTCCGCAGGAAGAGAAGCTGGCTGAGGAGATGATGAAGAACGTCATCGTCGAGCCGAAAATCTCGTGGGATTATTTTGGCAGCGATAAAAAGGAATTCAACGATGTGATTGCGGCCTCCTTCCGTTTCCTTGAAGGCGAAGACGAGGAAGCCTCGGATGACCATAACCAGGAGTGAAGCACGTCAGCGGGCGGAACGCAACTGGGGCATGTGGCGTTTGCTGTTGAGTGATATGAATATCACTTACAGCGAGCTGAACCAGATGGACCAGGACGATCTGGCCGAGGCCAATGCAGCGCTCGATATGTACATCGAGATGATGGAGAAAAATATGGAGAAGTCGAAGAAGCGTTCCTGATGGACGCTTCTTTGTTCTTTTGAAGGGAAGGGTGGTGGAGGGAATGACGCAAGCAGTGGGAGCAGTAACGGGAGCAGTAACGGGAGCAACGGCTCGCTTTGCAGGAGCAGTAATAGATGGATCATCAGCGGGATTATCAAGAGCGACGACTCATTCATCATCAGCAGCAAGTAAAAGTGTTGGATTGTTTAATGATCTTCAACCATTGGCTAACGTAGGTGGGAAGCTAATTTCTACACTAACTGAATTATTATTAAATGCAAATGATAAGTATGAGCAATCTTATCGAATTCTTGCAGCGGGATCTGGTAAAACTGGAAATGAACTAGATGAACTTATACAAATTCATAGCTCCTTAATGGATGAGCTTCCCAATGAGAGTAAAGATATTGCTAAAGTTATGATCGATGTAATGTCGTATACGCATGCCGAAGGCAAAACAATGAAAGAATTAACAAAACAGCTCTTACTTACCTCTAGGCTCAATAATAAAGACGATCTTAGAGTGTCATCTTCCCTGACTAGTATGATGGCAAGTAATAAAATTTACAAAAGTGAAGGCATAGGTGTAGTAGATAAAGTAATGGCTGTATCTCAAAACGCAAACTTGGATGTAGAATTAGTGGGCGACCAGATGAAACAGGTAGGGCCCAAATTACAATTACTAAACATGAGTTTCGATGAATCAGCAGATTTAGTGGGTACATGGCATAATAATGGGAAGAATTTTGAAACATTAGAATCAGGTATTAGTATACTTCTTGCAAACATGGACAATGCTCACGTCACAAATTATGGTGTAGCGTTTCAAGATTTTATAAAAAAAGTTAAAGAAGCCCCTACAATGGAAGAGGCCTCTCAGTTGGCTAGGAAAGGCCTTAGCACACAAATCGGAAACGTTCACAATATTACTAAAGACCAAGTTGTAACGGATTGGGTTTTAGCTATTCGTGATGGCTTGTTTGATACCAAACAGAAGGTGGACGGAAAAGATGTAAGCAAGAGCGCTTATCTGCAAAGCTCCCGAGGACTTGTGGGTAAGAACTTTAAGGAAACTATGACATTTGGCGATAAAAGCGGTATCTTTGGAAACGAAATTTTAAACAGCGTTAGTCCGGTAGCTAATCAGCTAACTGGAATACTTTCTGACGTATTTAGCAGTGAAGAATTTACTAAGGCTTCTTTATCGAAAAAGTTGAAAATAGAAGCTGATATTAAAGCTCAACAAGAAAGATTGTCGTCTATATTTAGTTATAATACTGATAGATGGAATCGCGACCAAGAAATTAGAGGGCTACCAGATCAAAAGGACGGAACAGAGGAAGTTACACTGTTTACCAATAATACCTTGAACTACATGCAAGCTCCAATGGAAAATCCAGCGTACGGTCCACCAGGTTATCCTATGCCTCCAGCGGGTTACAATAACTATCCTGGCGCAATAAGTAATCCCGCAAATATAGAAGTCAATCCCGTAATCAACGTTACGGTCAATGGAGACAGCTATGAATCAACGGCTAAAGATATTGCCGAACGGATCAAAGAAGTCATTCAGGAAGTATTCGAGAGTGCATCACGCAGGCAAGGAATTGCGGGGGTATAACCATGGCTACTATAAACGATTATAAAATAATGGTCGAATCCGAAGATCCTTCTTATGACATTGAGGTCACCGAGCAGCCTATTGAGGATGGACTGGATCTGATGGATCATGTGCGTACGAAGGCAAGAACGATGAACATCAGCGGTTTCATCCTTGGTGAGGAAGCAGCCCAAACCAGAGAAGGTCTTTTGAGCCTGATGAAGTATGGTTCTATCGTAAATTATCAAGGACGGAATACATTTGTGGGCATTTTGACCAGCTTTCGCAGTTCGCATACGCATCAGATTGGAAATGGCATGTCGTTTTCAGCAAGTTTGAAGGAAGTGCGTACAGCTACGGCATCAGTAATTCGTGAAAAGTCGCTAGAAGATGGTTCAGAAATCAATCCGGTAAGTGATCTGGGAAGACAGGATTCGGTTGATAAATAAGGACATTATTGTGGGCTTAAAGTCCAGGGAGGTGTTTGAACTGGCACTCATTATTGATATTGACAAGAAAAAGATTCCTTATCGCTTTGAAATATTGCTTGCAGGCTCGCTTTATGAAATGGAGTTTCATTATAACCCTGGATTCAATTATTTTACAGTTGATCTTTTTAAAAATAAAGAGCTTCTCGTATATGGTGAAAAGCTTGTGTATGGGCTGCCATTATTCCATGATATTGTCGATTCGAGACTTCCTGCTGTAGGCTTGATTCCGCTTGATACATCTGGCCAGGCATTTGAAGTCAATGCTCAGACTTTAGGGGAAACGGTATTTCTTACTGTCGTTGAATGGGAGGTAGCCAATGGTTAATTTCGGCAGGATAGTGGAAATTCAATCTGGTTCCAAATCCTTATCTAATAAGGATTTTACAATAGAGTTTACTGTTCCCTTCGATAATGATCTTCTCCCTAACGAAAGCGAGATTAAAATATATAATCTTACCGATGATACAATAAAAGCTTTCGATGTTGGGAATAAGCTGGTTATAAACGCAGGTTATACGGATAACGTGGGTATGATTTTGCAGGGTATTATTTCCAATAAGGTCACACAGTACAGTGGAGTAGACAAAACAACCACGATTCATGTATTGGACGCTGAAAATAGAGACAAGAGTGAAGTAAAAGATATTGCCTTTGCCAAGGGTACGCCCGCAAGCAAAATTCTTGATCAAATGACGTCAGAGCTTGGTATTCAGGTAGCCCAATTCTTTTTGAACGAGGATTTCGTTTATGAGGAAGGTTACACGGCGACAGGCAAGATAACGGACATTATCAAAAAAATTGCAGCTGACTGTGGCACCAGTGCATATGTGAACAAAGGACAGATGTACATTCGAAATTTGCGTATCGGTAACGATGCAGCCATAGCGCTGTCAGCCGAAACGGGCTTGATTGGGCAGCCGGAGTCTTTTGATGAGGGAGAATATGGATTTACAGGATTAAGGCTTAAATCGCAGCTGCAGCACCGAATTACAACGGCTACGGTCATTAAGCTAAATTCAAAACGCCACCAAGATGCAACGTTGCATATCCGAAAAGGGGTGCACAGATGCACGGGATCAGATTTTGTTACTGAAATGGAGGGAATCTATCCATGAGTATCGTTGACCCGGGAAGTGCTGTGAATGCGTTCGTGGTGGGGATGTTGGAAAAAGCATTTGATGATTTGTATGTCTGTTTTCCATGCACAGTCATTTCCTTTCACCCTGGTGACTGTAAAGCCGTAGTACAACCTTTAGTAAAAGCGGGCAGCTCAAGCCCAGCGGTCATTCAGAATGTATCAGTGCTTGGACAAAAATTCAAGATCAAGGAATACGAACAGACCATAATTGAAGAAGGCGTCGAACGCACAATCACGATGAAGGAGCATGATGTGATTTGTATTCCTAATGTGAGTGCAGGCGATACGGTTGTTGTAGTTTGTGCTGATGTGGAAATCAAAAATACGCTGTCAGGCCAGATCGCTTCGCCGGACAGCAAGCGCAGGCATAGTAAAAATGATGCTGTTATTGTGGGGGTGCTGCCATGGAGTCTTTTAAACTAATCAATGGAGACCTGGTTATGGAGCTGGGAGAGCTTGTGGTTGTTAATGGACAGGAAGAGATTGCCCAATGTATAAAAAATGTGCTTGGTACGAACAAAGCCGAATGGTTTTTGAATCTGAATATGGGGATCAAGTTCAATGCCTTTCTGGAGAAGAATTTGAATGAAGAGGAAATGCGTGAGCAAATCCGGCAGGGCTTGTTTCAGGAGCCTCGTATTAAGACGGTCGATAAAATCGCTTTTGATTATGATACCAAAAACCGGACGATGGATGTGCGGTTTAGCGCAACAGCTGTTGATGGTCAAAAAGTAGAGGGCGAGGTGATTCGGGATGTTGGATAGTCAGGGCTTTAAACGAAAAAGGTATGCCGATCTGATCGTAGAAATGGAAGCAAAAGCGCGGGTAGCCTATGGGGAAACCGTCAATACCTCGGAGAGATCACCTTTGGGCATTTTGCTGTGCATCTTTGCCTGGTTTCTGAGTAAACCTTGGGAGAAGGCGGAGGATGTGTATTTTTCCGCATATATTAACACGGCACAGGGTGTCCAGCAGGATCGTCTCGGACCTCATGTCGGGATCACAAGAATTGCTGAGCAACATGCTTCGGGCACCGTGAATTTTGTCGGGACAGCAGGGTATACGATTCCCGCCGGGTTTTCTGTCCGTACCCAAACTGGGATTTATTTCACAACAGTAAACAGTGTGACTCTCGATGGGACGGGCTTGGGAACTGGAGCTATTCGTGCTTCTGTCGCTGGGGCTCGTGGTAATGTAGCAGCAGGAACGATCATTGAAATTGTGAATCCGAATCCGAATGTGACCTCCGTAACGAATGCTGTGGCTGCTGCTGGCGGCAGGGAAAAAGAGACCGATCCCGAATTCCGCGAACGGTTCACACTTTCTGTATCTGGAGGCGGGGCAGGTACACTAGATTCGATTAGAGGTGCATTGCTGCGTGTGCCTGGTGTTCGTGCTGCGACGATCATCGAAAATACTTCGCTGCTCACAGATGCGGACGGGCGACCAGGCAAAAGCTTTGAGGCTTATGTGCTGGGAGGCGATGCGGATGCGATTGCACAAAGTATTTTGGATACGAAGGCTGTTGGCATTGAGTCCTACGGTGGCGTGTCACGGACTGTGACCGATTTGTCTGGAGCTCCTCATACGATCAAATTCAGCTATGCCGAGGAGGTTGCCATTCATGTGCGTGCGAACATCAGAACCAATGCGCAATTTCCTGCAGATGGAAACGCACAAATACGCTCGGCTGTCATTCGGTACATCGGTGGAGAGGACAGCGATGGATCGGTGTACAGCGGCTTGGCAATGGGAAATGACGTCATTTATACGAAGCTGATTAGCGCGATCTACAAAGTTGAGGGTGTTGAAGACGTGAGTCTGCAAATGGCAGCAGCTGGTGGCTATACATCGGACAATATTGCGATTTCCAGCAATCAGGTAGCTCAGGTGATACACAGCGATATTGAGGTGGTCAGTCATGCTTAATGTCCGCGATATGCTGAGGCTATTAACGGATAACTATAACAAAAGTCCGCAGAGCAACATCGGCAAGCTGCTGTCGATTATAAATGATCAGCTGAATGACTTATTGCAAACCTTGGATACGATGGAAAAATGGCGGGATATTGATCTGGCTGAGGGCACAACGCTGGATGGCATAGGCCAAAATGTTGCACAACCGCGAGGAGCGGCATCGGATCAGGTATACCGGATTTTGATCAAAACCAAAATCGCCCGGAATTTATCACGTGGTGACATCAATACGGTAATCCGCGTCATAGCTTTGGCTGTTAAAGCTGAGTATTCGGAGATTGAAATTCAGGAGAAATATACCGAGACCTTGGAGCCTGAGCCTGCTGCGATCTCGCTGCTGCGGCTTCCATTAAGTCGAATTAGCGATTCGGAAATCGATTTGAGGCAATTTGCACGTATTATTCAGCGAACTGTTGCTGCTGGTGTAAGGGTTGATGCGGTTGAGCTGCAGGGGACCTTTTCATTAGCCAGTGGTGATGAGCTTGAGTTGGATATGGCTGTCGGTTTTGCTGATATCGATCAGACTACAGGCGGCACGTTAGGCGCGGTTTTCACCCCTTCTGTAGAAACGGAATTACCTATATAAACAAGGAGCGTGGATAGCATGGCTTTTAATAAAGAACTACCCGAATGGAAAGCAGCCGGTATCGAGCCGCCTCTGACAAAACGTAACGAAGGCTGGAAGCCTGGTGAGAAACCGCCTGCTGATTGGCTGAATTGGACGCAGAACAGGACGTATGAGGCTTTAAAGGAGCTGCAGGAGAAGGCGGTTCCGGTGGATTCACCAACTTTTACAGGTCCTCTGACTGCTCCACGACTGATTTCTACGGTAGCGACAGGTACGGCACCTCTGACTGTTGACAGTGAGACTCAAGTTGACCATCTGAATGCGGATATGGTAAATGGTTTCCGATTGAACCAAGGTGTGAAAACAACGGATTCACCGACGTTTTCCGGATTAAAAACCGATAAACTTATACTCCCTGTTCGATCTTCTGACCCTGTATCTCCAGAAATAGGAGAAACTTGGTTCCGAAGTGATCTATAAAGGGGTGATATAATATGGCAACCATAAGATGCTATAGTGTGGCGGATATGTATGTAGATGGAAGATACTCAACAACCATAAATGTAAATTATGGTAATTCATGGCTATTGGATCATGATAGCTATAAGAGGTCATTTATTAAATTTGATTTATCACAAATTCCAGCTGGTTCAGTAATTAATAATGCTTATCTGGTACTCACGCCATATCAGCAAATAACTGGTGGACAAAATTGGAGATTTAATATAGCTAGTCAGCGTAATGCTTGGAATGAATACACTGGAACATATAACAACACAGCAGCGCTAATTGAGGAAGATTTTGGTTATGTTGCTAATCAAACACTACCTGCAAACGTTCCATTTGCTCTTAACGATGTTCGTGTAAAAGGCTGGATTCACGCTTGGGTTAATCAGGGTAGATCAAATTACGGTATAACAATTACTTGGGGATTAGGTTATATAACATTTTACGCTAGAGAATGCGTTTCAAATGGATTTTCACAAGATTTTGTTCCATATATAGTTGTAGATTTTACACCACCAAACGTTCCGCCGAATGCTCCTATTCTTAATTCACCAGCAAACGGCGTATGGTATAACACGGGTTCCCCATTGGTTAGTTGGGGATTTAGTGATCCAGATGCGGGTAATTACCAAGGCAATGCGGCTGTTCATATTTTTGAGCATTATTCTAATAGTGTAGTTAGAGATACTGGATGGGCATTTGGTGGAGCACAAAGTTGGTATATTAACCCTCCTTTACCAGATGGTACTTACCGATACCGTGTAATTACTCAGGATCAAAGTGGTGCTGCTGGGCCTTGGTCTTGGGAACCTGTTTTTTACGTAGATACCACACCGCCTACGGTTACCATCACCGCACCAACAAGCAATGCAGTCTTAGTGACTCGTACACCTACTATATCATGGTCATTCAGTGATAATATGACAGGTCAACAAGCGTATTTGCTTGAAATAGTCAATGCTTCGTATACTGCTGTTTTATGGAGTTCGGATTGGGTAGCTGATGAGAATGCAAGAAGTAGAGTTACACCTGACCTTGGTGAAGGAAGATTCTGTGCGCGTATGACTGCGAGGGATTTGGCTGGTAACTATAGGAGTCTTGAAATAACTAACACATGGTATACAGTGGATGTTACGGCACCCACAACGTCCAATCATAGTTTTTCAGGTTACTCCTTTGGTCAAGCGACAAATGCTAGTTCGGGTACTTTACGACTCAACTGGACGTATAATGATGCTACCCCTCAAAAATCGTATGTTATAGCTGGATCAAATACAGCATGGGCGTCTTGGACTTATTATTCTGAACTAATAAATAGCGGTAATAATTATCATGACATCCCATTTTCAAGCCTTGCAGAAGGAACTTGGCTTTTTGCTTTATATGTTTATGATTCAGCTGGAAATGTATCAGAACCTTCTGGTGGATATTCAATTACTATTGATAGAACAAATCCAACTATTGTATCAACTAGTCCACAACAATATACAAATGGTACAACAGCAACTGTATATATAGATGGTGTATCTGATGATCGATCTGGAATAAATATTGTTACAGTGTATCAAGTTAGACCAGATGGTTCTTATTATCAAATTAATAATGCATCTCTTGTTAGCTCTGGTAAATATGCGATAAACGTAACTGATTTAAATATTGAGGGTAATTGGAGATTTGATTTCCGTGTATTTGATAAAGCAGGAAATCAAGCTGGAGGGGTAGGTGCTATGTATTCTGCATATGTAATGCGTGATACAAGTGCACCTATTATTGGATCAGGTGATGGAGATAGATACTCAAATCAAAATTCTGGTACGATAAGACATACCGTCAGCAACGTATCTGATGCCACGAGTGGCATTAGTTCAGTAACATTCCAATTCCGTAAAAGCCCAGATAATGGAGCCACTTGGGATGCTTGGGGAACCGTTTTTAACGGGACGCAAAGTGGAACGAGCTGGTACTATGATGTGCCAATAAGCGGGGATGGTTACTACGAAATAGCTGTTATGGCTTATGATAGAGTCAATAACGCAAGTGCCTATTATTATATGCATACAACGGTGGACTCCGTTTTAGCCAACGATCCTAACTCAAAAGTTATCTACCAGCAGACAACGGCAACCTTCACTTGGGATGCGTTTTCTGATCCTAATCCGTCTTCTGGCAGAAAAAGCACCGATTTTTATCTGTACGAATGGGACGGTACATCTATGGGGGCCGTTTTTCATATGGGCAATGATATTGGAAATGTGACTACGTACACGCAGACGGGATTAAAAGCAGGACAGAGATACCGCTACACGGTGACATACCATGATAAAGCGGGGAATGAGAGTTCTTACACGTACAAAGAGTTTATTACAAAAAAACAGATTGGGGCAAGAAAGATTCATAAAGCAGATGCGGATATCATGCTTCCGATTTACGCACTTGATTCGGGTGTATTGGGATCGAAATCATATCGTATAGCTTGTGGCAGTGGTGTAGTGGGATGTTATGAGCTTGTTGATCCCTCAGACCCTAATGCATCATCAGAACGCATAAATACACCGCAAGGTGTTAAAGCGTTATCCAAATAAAAGATTAATTCCGGCCCTGCACCCAAGCGGGGCTATTTTTTTCACAAGAAAGTTGGTGGAGGAGGAGGAGAATAAATGGAAGAAGCTCAGAAGATTCAGGATCAGCTAACCAACGTGAGAATTGATTTGCGGGAGCTTTCTACGAAAATGGATACCCTCAAGGATATGTCCAAAAAACTGGAAGAAGTCGAGACGATTGCCAAGAAAGCGATGGAATCAACGAAGTCGGCGCATCGGCGGCTGGATAAGATCGATAAGCTGACCAGCTGGCTGGCGACTACCGTTATTGGAGCGATCATCCTGGCTATTATCGGTTTTATTATTAAGGGAGGCCTCAATACGACCCCGTGATAGCTGTATAACATAGAGTCGGGAGGAAAGGAGTGACAGGATGGAAAATCAATTTTTTACATGGGAGGCTTTGTCTGCTATGGGTGGGGCTTCTTTGTTGACTTTTTTTATTGTGCAGTATACGAAAAATCAGGTGGATCGCTGGTTAAGGTTGCCTACCGATATTTACGCAGTGATGGTTGCTTACGCTATTTTGCTCGCTTCACAGCTCGCTATTGGAGCTAATGGTGGTGATTGGCGGCTGTATATCCTTAATTTTGCTAACTCTTTTCTGGTGGCAGCAGCGGCTGGGCATTTGCAAAATAAATCCATTCACCCACCAGAGCTTAGCGAATCCAAAGAGAAGGGGGAGCGCAACGTATGAACCCACAGGATTTTATTGACAAGCTTGCACCTTGGGCTGTTGAGGAAATGAAGCGTACGGGGATTTTGGCCAGCATTACGTTAGCCCAAGGTGCACTGGAAAGTGGTTGGGGCGTAGCGGCACCCGGTAACAATGTGTTTGGCATTAAAGGTTCCGGGCAGCTGCAGGAAACACAGGAATTCATTAACGGTCATTGGCTGAATGTGACGGATGGTTTCCGTGTATATGACGATTGGATCGGCAGTGTATGGGATCATTCGCAGTTTTTAATCGAAAATGGACGTTATGCGAGAGCTGGTTTTTTTGACCGATGTGCCGATAAAGATTACGAGGGTGCTGCCCAAGCACTGCAAACGGCTGGTTACGCAACAGATCCGAGCTATGCCGCAAAGCTGATTGCGATTATTAACAAATGGGGCCTGAATAACTGGGATCTCTCATGTGATACAGAAAGCGAGGTTGAGCCCTATATGCTAGTTCCGAATGATGCTAATAAAATTATCGCTTTTCTAAAAGCAGCGTATGAAGCTGTGGATGATCCAGGGTCCCGGCAGGAATGCCATCGTTTGGCCAACGAGCTTCGCAAGGCGTCAGGACAGCCTGAGGAATAGGCCTATTCCAATCATAACAGGTTAGCAGGAAAAGGTGCGCAAAAAGCAAGTGCACTGTATAAGGAACCAAGCATACAGAGGGCTAATCTCATTGATTGGGATAGGGCCCTTTTTTGTTGTGAAGATGGTATGTTGCCCGTATACTAATAGTAAGGTTTCATAGTCATGGAGTTCATTCATAGTCCCATAGTCTGAACGAAAAGAGGAGCAGGATGAATAAACAATTGTTGAACATGAATGGAATTGTTACTGTACTCAACACGCCATTTACCGAGGAGGACACCATCGATGTGCAGTCACTTCGCACCAATGTAAATGTTTCCTTGGATTCCGGAGTTGCCGGGTTTCTTATCCCTGCTATGGCAAGTGAGGTAGGCAAGCTAAGCGACCTCGAAAGAAAACTGCTGGTTGAAACGGTAGTTGGAGAAGTGAAAGGAAAAGTACCCGTCATGGGAGGTGCTTCGGCACAGACGAGTGAGCAGCGAATTGGTTATGCCAGGCAATTAATTCAACTGGGCTGTGAGGGCGTGCTGGTAAGCATCCCTTACGATAACGATCAACAGTATGAGCAAAGTGTCAGGGAAATTGCCGAGCTACAACCGAATTTTTTGATGCTCCAGGATTGGGACTTTCAAGGCTATGGTCTGTCTGTACCTTTAATAACTAAACTGTTTAAAGAAATTGACGTTTTTCGAAGCTTGAAAATAGAAGTCGTTCCAGCCGGAGTTAAATATTCACAGGTGATCGAGGCGACAGGTGGGCAATTGCATGTAGCAGGAGGCTGGGCTGTCAGCCAGCTCATCGAAGGTCTGGATCGTGGTGTACACGCTTTCATGCCTACAGGAATGCACGGAATTTACGTGAAGATATATTCCTTATACCATCAGGGCGATAGAGAGGCGGCCAAGAACTTATTTAATCGGCTGCTGCCGGTATTATCCTTTGCTAATCAGCACCTCGATATTTCGATTCATTTTTTTAAGCATCTGCTGTTTGAACAACATATTTATAAGACAAGGCGGGTTCGCCAGCCGATATTGCCATTTGATGCTTACCATGAAGCCATATCCCAAGAACTGACCGATTATGTGATCAAGCTTACAGAGGATTTAACTAATTAACCATCGGTTTATAATATGGTATCCCGGCAATTCGCATACATAGCGTAACAGATCCGTGAACCTATCGGAGAATCTTCCCTAGGTTCTCTTTAATTTCTTTTTATTGTAATTAGAGCTGGAGACAGCCTATAATAAGTGTATGAAATCGATTACATTAGAGAGAAAAGGGGGGATGTCTATGTACCGAGTCAAGCTGCCCAATACCCAAAATAAGCTTTTTCTAAAGATTCTGCTATATTTCCTTTCCCTATTAATTCCAATCGTAATTATCGGATTGATCGTATTTTTTAATGTGGATCAACTGATTAAAAAGGAAGTTTCAGAGAAGCTTGTTGTCAATCTGAAGTCATCTTCCAAAACGATCGATGTTTATTTAGGCATGGCCCAATCGACCAACAATAATTTACTTATCAGTGATGTCGTGAGTCAAACGATCAAACCGTATTCGGTTCTTACCGATCAGGAAAAAGCGAGCTTACCTTTTATTGTGCGAGCGATAGCGGCGAACCAGAATATGGTGAGTTCATTCATAGATAACATATTTTTGTATATAGACGATGAAAAAGTGTATACAAGTGAAGGCGCGATCAATTTCGAGACATTTTTTGATAAATCGTATCATCTGGACGCTTACAATAAAGAGTACTGGAGACAAAGAATTCAGCAGAGCGGTTTTTTTGAGCTGCTGCCGCCAAGTATGGTTTCCCGTTATGCGGAAAGCTCGAATAAGATGGTCATTCCAAGCGTCACTACGCAATATCTCAATGGTAAGCTGGCTGCTATGGTCACGATGATATCGGTACAGTCGATCATGACAACCTTGACTAACAACTCACTGTTCCCCTCGACGGCCTATGTCATTATAGATAAAAATAATCATACACTATTAAACGGTGGCGCGTGGAATGAGAGCACGATTCAGCAGATCAGGAACCTCTTTGAGCAGGGACCCGTCCAGACGGTATATGCCAAGGTCGACCAAACCCAGTCCATGATTGTGCGGATCTCATCAGACACGTACGGCTGGGACTATTATTCCATCACGCCAACGCATTCCTTTAACAATGAATCGTCCAGCATTCTTAGCCTGATTTGGTGGATCTGTATCAGCCTGGTCGTGATCGGGATCTTATTTTCATTCCGCTTTAGCGTCAACATTTATAATCCAATCAAAAATATAAGAGATATTTTGCTGCAAAGTGAAAAAGGTAGCCAAATCGGCAGCGGACGAGATGAATTTCAGGTGATCGGAAGTCGTATTCACCAGCTGGTGCAGCAAAATTATGATACAAATCAGAAGCTGAGCATGTATTCGAACGAGCTGCTGGACCAATTTTTCTCCAGTTTGATCAAGGGTAACCCCTGGACGCAAAAAAAGCCGATGAAGCAAATGATCGAGGAGATCGGGTTTCAGAGCGGGACCTACTTATGCTGCTGCTTTCTCTTTCAATACAAGGAGCGATTTTATCACGATATCGTAGAAGCAGACCGGCTCATGATTATTGAGAAAATGAAAAAGGTTCTACAGGGTATCATGCAGCAGTATGTGAATAGCTACTTGATGGAGCACGATCAGAATTTATACGTCTGTGTCGTTAACCTCA
This sequence comes from Paenibacillus baimaensis, assembly GCF_025567575.1. Lineage (NCBI taxonomy): Bacteria > Bacillati > Bacillota > Bacilli > Caryophanales > Paenibacillaceae > Paenibacillus > Paenibacillus baimaensis. Next base: position 180,742 of record NZ_JAOQIO010000077.1, read on the forward strand.
AGCAGGATAATGAACGAGCTTCACTCAACCGGGCATTGGAAACGATCAAGCAAACCTTTGAATACGATATGATCTACTGTGAGCTCATTATTGGTCTCGGTAAGCCATACAGTAAGGTCAACGATGTAAAAAAATCGTATAGCGATGCCGTTACGGCTATGCAGAGTTCAAGAAATTCGGAAATGTCGATTAGGGATGCCACGGATTTGGCGATTGAGCAAAACTACTATTATTCATTTTTGGATGAAAATAAAGTGGTGAACGCTCTGAAATCAGGCGATCTGGAACTGCTTATTACCGAAGTGGAGGGTCTCATCCGCATCAATCAGGAACGAGGTGTCTCCTACACCTATCTGGGTGCGTTGTTAGCTGAGCTATTCAATACAGGCAATCGTTATTTAACGGAAAGACAGGTGAGCACGTATTCGCTGCTGACAGAAGAGGATTATACGGCGCTGACCGACAAAAATATGTCCCCCTACGAGCTGGCAGATCGAACACGGCGATTGTTCATTTTTTATGAGCAAATTATTACCGAAACGGTAGTGAAGCCGGAGCGCAAAGCGGTAACCGTCATATCTCTGATCACGAGCCATATCGAAAACAATTACGCCAAAGATTTATATCTGGAAAGTATTGCTGATGAAATAGGTCTCTCGTCCAAATATATTTCCCGCATTTTCAAAGAAATTACAGGTACAAGTATTACCGATTATATCAGCTTGATTCGAATGTCCAAAGCGAAAGAAATGTTACTGAATACGGATTTAAAAATCGGCGATATTGCCCAGCAGATTGGAATCGAGAGCCGCACTACCTTTTTGCGCATTTTCAAAAAACACGAAGGCATATCCCCCATGGATTACCGGAATGCCCATTATCGCAAGGATGCCTGAACATAGGCCATGCTCCAGGCTTAAAGCGACTTTTTAGTTCATAGGGGAAAAATGAATCATCGAACCTGAGGAGGAATAACGGCTTACGTTATTCCCTTTTGGTTATATTCAAAGGTAGTCTGCAGCCCTTATGCTGAAAGTGTCAACAAGCGAGTACAGGATGTTCAGGCCTACGAAGTTATTTTTTGCGAAAAAACTAAGGAGGAAGACACATGCAAAAGGGAAAAAAGGGATATGTAGGGGCGGGCTGTGCGGTTGCTTTATTAGGAGGTCTGCTAGCCGGTTGCGGGGAAACTGCGAAGCCAGCCGAGGTAGCCAAACCAGCGGAAACGGCAAAGCCAGCCGAAGCGGCCAAACCAGCGGATAGCGGCCAGAATGCCAAGCCTCTAGTATTATCATGGATGAGATATGAGCATCCGTCTCAGGCATTAGTATCTGATTCACAAGCCGTTCAGGAAATATTGAAAAAGAAAAATGTGAAGCTGGAATTACAAAGTACGCCTCAAAGCAACTATGATGATAAAAAGAAAACCTTGATCGCCACGAACAGTATTCCGGACGTTATTATGGTGAAGCAGGATGATCTGTCCAACTTTGCAGATTCGGGTATTTTTCTGGATTTGACACCTTATCTGGAGAAGATGCCGAATTTCAAAAAAATTCTTCAAGAGCACCCGGAAATTAACAAAAACAAATTTGATGGCAAGCTGTTTGGCTTTCCATTGGTGCAAAAATGGGCGGTTCAGGCAGGTCAGGTACCTATGATCCGTGTTGATTTATTGACCAAGCTCAATTTGAAGGCGCCTACAACCTACGAGGAGCTTTATACGGTGTTAAAGAAGTTTAAAGAAGCCTATCCCGACACGTTCCCTTTCACAAGCCGCGCCGCGAATGGTCTGACCGGAACAGAAAATCTGCTCAATCCGATTGCTTTTGGATTTGGCAGCGGTTACACCAATATTAATGGCACGAAGGTATACTACGATCCGAAGCTGAAGCAATACAAATTTGGCCCGGCGATGCCGGAATTTAAAGATGCTGTAACGTACCTTCATAAGCTGTATAAGGAAAAGCTGCTGGACCCTGACTACGCAACAGCCACATCGCAAATTTGGCAGGAGAAGCTAAGCTCAGGCAAGTCCTTGTTCTTCCAGGACAATAATGGGTTTGCAACGAATTTCAACCTCGCTCTGCAAAAGAAGGAGCCTGAAGCCAAGTTTGACCTGCTGCCTACGATGGAGAGCGATAAGGGAGTTAAACGGAATGCCGTGTACCAATTAGACCATCTGGGTGAATCCTATGCGATCAGTGCCAAAATCAAAAATCCGGATCAAGTGATCCAATTTATCGATTGGATGTACAGCGATGAAGGCATGAAGCTGACAAGCTGGGGCGTAGAGAACACCGACTACACCTTCGCGAATAACGTGTACAAAATTTCCGATGCTACCCTGAATAAATTTAAAGATAAGCCGGATCCTTACCGTGCTATGGCATCTGCGCTTGGTCTAGGTTATTTGGGCATGGGTTTGTATGCGGATGACAATCCGAGCATCGCATCACAGCCTAAGGAATTCCTCGAATGGGGAGATAAGAATTTGAAGGCTTTAACCGATGGTCTTGCCTTCAGACAGTCGTTCGATCCTCCGTTTAACAAAGATGAGCGCGAGAAATTAAAACAATTGAGAACACAATTGGATGCCTTTATGACCCAAAATATGGATAAATATATTATGACCGATGGGGCTTTGAACGATTGGGATAACTTTATCAAGCAGTGCAAGGATAAAGGGGCCAGCGATATCGAAAAAATTTATAATGATGCTCTAGCCAGAGTGAAATAAGGAGCAGATCTAGAGGGAGCCAAGTCTCAGGTTACGGGCCTTGGTTCCTTCTACTTTCTAAATAAAGGAGTGGATTGTTATATCAACTGTGATCGATCACCAGAAGCTGCCGCCCCAGCACGTCGTTGTCCGCAAAAATAGATGGACAGGGACCCTCAAGAAGCTGAATAAAAGCAAGTTTCTCTATACGATGTTTGCGCTCCCGTTCGTCTATTTTCTGATCTTTCATTATGCGCCGATGGTTGGCAATTTGATGGCCTTCCAGGAATACTCGATTATGAAGGGTTTCTTCGCCAGTCCGTGGGCGGGCACGAAGTATTTTCAGCAGTTTTTGACAGATCCTTATTTTTGGAAGGTTGTCCGCAACACGTTAATGATCAATGTCTACTCGTTGATTTTTTATTTCCCGGCACCCATCATATTCGCGATCTTGATGAACGAGCTCAGAGTTCAGCTATTTAAAAGAGTGATTCAAACTGTCACGTATGTGCCGCACTTTTTATCTACGGTAGTCGTAGCGGGCATGCTGGTTAACTTCTTGTCAACAACCGGATTGATCAATCAGATTACTCATATGTTCGGTATGGAGGCCAAGACCTTCATGTCGCTGCCGGAATGGTTCCGGACGATTTTTATCAGCTCGGAAATATGGCAGGGTATGGGCTGGAATTCGATTATTTATTTGGCTGCTCTCGCTTCCATTGATCCGCTGCTCTATGAAGCGGCAACGATTGATGGTGCTAATCGGTGGCATAAAATTCGGCATATCACGCTTCCGGGCATCTCTACTGTGGCCACGATTTTATTCTTGCTAACGATCGGTCACATGTTATCCGTAGGCTTTGAGAAAATTATTTTGTTATATAGCGGTCCTACTTATGAAACAGCCGATGTGATCCAATCCTTCGTTTATCGAAGAGGACTCATAGACGCAGACTTTAGCTTTGCAGCGGCTGTAGGGATTTTTCAATCAGTGCTATCGTTGGTACTTATTGTATCGGCTAACAGCATTTCAAAAAGAGTGAATGGAACCCGTTTATTTTAAACCATTTGAGCCCGTTCGGGTATTTAGATCAGGAGGTGCAGCCGATGAGCTTGAAGAAGTTAAGCCTTTTTGATGTAGTGAATGTGATGATCATGCTACTGGTCATTGTTGTCACGGTGTATCCCCTTTATTATATGGGGATTGTATCCATAAGCTCGGGTTTGTCAGTGCAAAGAGGGGACGTCTTCCTGTATCCGATTGAGGTTACGTTGAAGGCTTACAGTGTCGTATTGGACGATCCTTCGATACTACGCGCATATGGCAACACCTTGTTATACACGTGCCTGGGTGTGTGCGTGAATTTGATCATGACGACACTTTGTGCTTATCCCTTGTCGAGAAACCATTTGTATGGCAAAGCGTTGTTGTCCTTCTTCGTCGTGTTCACGATGTTTTTTGATGGTGGATTGATTCCGAGATATATGGTTGTTCATTCGCTTGGAATGGTCAATTCGATCTGGGCTATCTTGATTCCTACGGCGATCAATGTGTTTAACATGATACTGATGAGAACCTTTTTTGCGGAAATTCCTGATGCGCTTCATGAATCGGCTACTGTAGATGGGGCCAGTGAATGGCGAATCTTGCTGCAGGTTGTGCTGCCGCTGTCGATGCCGGTGATGGCCACGATGTTCATTTTTTATGCGGTGGCGCACTGGAACAGCTTTTTCCCCGCTTTAATTTACTTGAATGAGAAGCAGCTGTACCCGCTGCAAATTATTGTGCGGAACATCGTTATTCAAGGTGATATGTCCTCGCAAACGACGGAGATGGGAGCAGGAGAAAATAGCTCGGTTATGGCCCAGAATGTGAAGTATGCGGTCGTGTTCATTGCGATTTTGCCGATTCTGGTTGTGTACCCCTTTGTACAAAAATATTTTATTCAGGGCGCTATGCTAGGAGCAGTTAAAGGATAAACTTCATAGACGATACAGCTAACGCGTGCCGATACGCAATCGGCGCGTTGTTTGCATTTAGCTTGAAATCTAACGGGAAACAATCGCAGCCTTCTCAGCAAGTGCTTCGAGAAATCTTGCATACATAGGCCATTACTAATAGCTTTACGATTTGCGGGAGGTTTTTTCATTACAAGCGAGGTGCAGGTCTCTTGACGAGAGGATAAATTTGTAATATTATAATGTCAGTCACCACTGACAGACATTCGGTAATCTACAGAAAGGGAGTTGATCATGCGTCAAACTAAGCAAGGGAGCACGGAGAAATTGTTACGGGCTGCGATCGACCTAATCTCGGAGAAAGGCTACCACGGCGTCACGACAGAGGAAATCGCTTCATCTGCCGATTTAAGCGAAAAGACGCTTTTTCGACATTTCGGTAGCAAGCAAAATTTACTTGAAGCCGCCCTTGAACGATTTCAGTATGCCGAAGAGATGCGAGTACTCTTCAACGAGCAGATTGTATGGGAGTTAGAGATCGACCTGCTAGCCATCAGTAAAAAGTATCATGACATCATGAACCGAGACCGAAAGCTGATTCTGATCGCCTTAAAAGATGAGGTCCATATCCCCGGCTTTAAAGAACGTCGACTGCAACATCCTCGCCAACTGTTGACGTATCTGACAGATTACTTTATAACGATGTGCGAAAAAGGAAATATAGTCTGTACGAACCCCACCATGCAGGCGTTTACATTCTTGATGGCTCAATATGGCGCGTTCATTAACGATTTGGAAGCTGGTAACAATTATCCTGATATCAGTCTCGATCAGTTCATACAAGAGAACGTGAAAATCTTCGTCCAGTCTCTAACTCTTTCCAAAATAAACTGTGAATAGGAGCGGCAAAAGAAATGATGAATCAGGAAGTTTCCGCATTTATCGAGAACCTCAGTCAACCATGGCAAATCGAGGTCAGCAACCAACTACGCCAGATGGTCCATCAGGTTATTCCGGAAGCCGAAGAACGCATTCAGTACAAGAAGCCCCATTTCCTGAAAAATGGACACTATGCGGCGGTTATATCACCATCGAAAGATACCATTGCATTCATGATCATGAATTCTTCCGGCCTTACGTTTCCGAAAGGATTTGAAGGGCCAGAAGAGAGGAGATGGTTAAAAATCCGTAAAGAGGATACACCCGATTACGATCTCCTGGCCGATCTTCTGGTTCAAGCTTCAAACACTCTGTAGCAAAGTAGGCCGATGAGCAAGGCAATACGGTCCGAGCGCCTTTTAGCGCGAGTTGGCCACTTGAAATTATGAATATCATCACGCTAGAAGATGACGAAGGTAAAACTGTTTTAAAACTGAAAGGTGGCCCTGTGAACGCTTCCGCTGAGGAACAAGAAACCTACAACGGTATGGCTCCAATGCTTCAACAAGGTCTTGAGGGTACTTTCGATCAACTTGCCAACTATCTTGTCCCTCTGAAGTAGAATGCGATAAAAAAGTTAATCGGCCCAAAAAACCTTAATCACTTTGAACATTACGTTTCAGCTGGGAACGTTTGTTCAATAAAACAGCAGCAGTCTAGGACTTTATTTTCTCGTCCATGGCTGCTGCTGTTTCGTTTTTCGCGTCAGTCTACTTTATTTTCTCATGACACATGCAACTTGTCGCAATTTGTTGGTAAATTTGCACTATTTCTCTATAGAAAAGAGGAAAGAAGTTACTTGCTAGCGAATAAACTAGTGTAAGGCACTAATGAACGATAATTAGGAAGGCAAGAGGGGTGGTGTATAAAATGGAATTATGGTCGATCTGGCTCATCATTGGCGGGATACTGCTGGTTGTGGAGATGCTGACATTCACATTTTACTTACTTTGGCTTGGACTAGGCGCGGTTGTGGCTGCTGCTGTGGCCTGGATAGCTCCTGATGCATTTGTGCTGCAAATATTGGCAGGTTGTCTGACAGCTCTTATTCTCACCTTTTTTACGAAACCGCTCACACGACGCTTTCGTACATCCAGAGGATTTAAGGACGTTATTGACGAGATGATTGGCAAGCAGGGGATTGTGCTGGAGACTATCGAACCAGGCAAGCATGGGATTGTGAAGGTAGGCAATGAAACATGGAGTGCTTCTTCAAATGAACAGCTGTTAAAGGATGAAATTGTCATTGTTGTCGAGCGGGGTAATACAATAATAGAAGTACAAAAATGGGGAGGTATTTCATAAATGGCTGCTACTGTTGCTATTATTATTTTGATTCTTGTCATTGTTTTTGTTGCATTAACGGTTAAAATCGTACCGCAGCAGCGTGTTGCCGTTGTGGAGAGACTTGGGAAATATAACCGACTGTTGACGCCAGGACTGAATATTTTGATCCCGATTGTCGATCAGGTACGTGTGCATCATGATTTACGTGTGCAGCAGGCGAATGTTCCACCACAAACGGTGATCACGAAGGATAATGTTCAGGTGAAGATCGATACGATCATCTTTTATCAGGTGGTAGGTCCTGAGCAGGCTACTTATGGAATTTCGGATTATGTATATGGGGTTCGTAATATTAGTACAGCGACCATGAGGCAGATTATCGGTAAGCTGGAGCTGGATGAAACCTTATCCGGACGTGAGAAAATATCCAGCGAAATTCGGATCGCACTTGATGAAGCAACGGAAAAATGGGGCGTGCGTATTGAGCGTGTCGAAGTTATCGATATTCAACCGCCGCTCGATATTCAAGAGTCGATGGACAAACAAATGAAGGCAGAACGTAGTAAACGTGCGATTGTTCTGGAAGCGGAAGCTGCCAAGCAGGATATGATTCTACGGGCAGAAGGCGACAAGCAGGGGAAAATCCTCAAGGCTGAAGGGGATAAAGAAGCCAGAATTCGTCAAGCTGAGGGATTACGCCAAGCTCAGGAGCTCGAGGCATTAGGACAGGCAAAGGCGATCCAGGCGATTGCCGAAGCGGAGAAAAATCGGATTGAGCTGCTGCGCTCAGCAGGGCTTGACGAAAACGTGCTTGCGTACCGTTCTTTAGAGACGTTGAGCGAGATCTCCAAAGGACCTGCCAACAAAATATTCATTCCTACCAAAGCTATTGAAACGCTCGGAAGTATCGGGGCGATTGGGGAAATATTTAGAGCCAAAGAGTAACTGGATTCACAGCACAAGATGAAGCATAAGTAGATAGAATCAAGCAAAAAAAGGCTGTATCTTAACGAGATGCGGCCCTTTATTGTTGAAATTTTTGTATCATAAACTATCAGTTTGAATCGTATTCAAAAATTCGCTGGAGGTAGTTCATATGGCAAATCCTAAGGTATTAAAGTTTGGTGCAAGTGAGGTGTGTTGTCTATGAGAGTCGGGTCTGCAAGAGCTGCTGCGACTGATTGGGTCCTGCAGCACGCCAGTCGGGAGGATGGGTTTCAAGGTGCGTATTTCAGTGGTTCGACGATCGGATTGTCAGATGACTCAGAGCTGCCGGCGGCCTCCGACATAGACGTTGTGATCGTCACCGCAGAGGATGAGCCTCCTCTTAAGCTGGGGAAGTTCATCTACCGCGGCACACTATTAGAGGCTACTTATTTGTCCTGGAAGCAATTCGCCTCGGTCGAGGAGGTTCTGACGTCCTATCACCTGGCAGGCAGCTTTTGTGTGGATACGATCATTGCCGACCCTACCGGACATTTGCGCAGCTTACAATCAGAGGTATCTCGCCATTTTGCTGATCGGGTATGGGTGCGCCGTCGATGCGATAACGTTCGGCAAAAGATCGAGCATGGGCTGCGGACCATCGACATCACGGCCCCACTGCATGATCAGGTGACGTCCTGGTTATTTCCGACAGGCGTGACCACGCACGTCCTGCTGGTGGCTGCCCTTCGTAATCCCACTGTGCGGCTGCGCTATCTTGCCGCGCGCAAAGTGCTTATGGATTATGGCCATGATGGCCTATACTTGGAGCTGCTGAATTTGCTCGGCTGCGCCCATCTGACCCCCGAACGTGTTGAACATCATCTCACTGAGCTTGAACAAACCTTCGACGCCGCTGCGGCTGTGGCTCAAACACCGTTCTTCTTCAGCACTGACATCACCGCCACAACGCGATCGGTCGCAATCGACGGAAGCCGTGAGCTTATACAGGCTGGTGATCATCGCGAAGCGGTCTTCTGGATCGTTGCAACCTTTGCCCGCTGCCACAAGATTCTGGCCGCAGACGCCCCGCCGGAACTGTTGGATGCACACCGTCCAGCCTTTAATGCGATCATCAACGACCTCGGCATCACTTCTACGGATACGCTCCTCCGCCGTGCCGAGGATGTGATCGAGTTCCTGCCCCAACTCTGGGACACCACAGAGGCAATTCTGTTAGCGAACCTGGACATCGCGGAGGAATAATAGTGACCTAGCATTAATCAAGTCTTTTTCCCAAAATGACCAAATCTCTTTCGATGCCATCCAAATTAGCAATCCGCGGCATATACCCCCATTGTTCAAACTGGAATTTGCGGAGAAGCGCCAGACTCGCCTCGTTATGTGCGAATACAAAACCGACTAAAGTATGTAGGTGGAGTCTGGGAGCCTCCTCGATGGCTTTTGCGATTAACAGGCCTCCGAGCCCCTTCGACCTGTAGGACCCCGCGATGTAGACACTGATCTCCGCTGTTGCGTTATAGGCAGGTCTGCCGTAAAACGACTGATAGCTCAACCACGCGACTATTTGATCCTCATGCTTCACCACCCATAATGGTCTGAAATCGGGAGAATGCTCCTCAAACCATGGAAGTCTGCTTTCCACAGTCACTGGCTCCAAATCTGCGGTTACCTGTCTTCCGGCTATGGTTGAGTTGTATATGTCGATAATGGTATTCAAATCCTCAAGCTTTGCGTCCACGATCTGGTATTCATTGTGCATGTGTAGACCTCCAATTGTCCAAACAGATAATGATCATTCGGCGGCTTCCTGCCGTTCAGTTGCAAAATCAGCTGTCAGGCGCTGACAAAACTGCTCCAGGAAATATTGGTCCGTTTCCGTGAATCGGGCTTCAACAGGGCTGTCGATGTCGAGCACACCTATAAGCGTGTTGTGGCGGAACAAGGGAATGACGAGCTCTGACCTTGAAGCAGCATCACACGCAATATGGCCCGGAAACAGATGGACATCGTCCACACGCTGCGTGCGTTTATGTGCAACAGCAGTTCCGCAGACTCCCTTACCGTAGGTAATGCGGGTGCAGGCAGGCAAGCCCTGAAACGGCCCGAGAACAAGTGTGTTATCGTCATTCAGCAAATAGAAGCCGACCCAGTTAATGGTTTCCAGAAATTGCCCGAGAAGAGCGGAGGCATTAGCGAGATTGGCGATAAGGTCCGGCTCGTCTTCAATTAAAGCATCCAATTGGCGCAGCAGCAGGGTGTACCGTTCTTCCGGACTCCCTTCGTAATGCTTGGGTTGAAACATGAAATCAACCTCCTAAAAGATTTGCTAATTATTGTTATGTTACGAACTTCCGTACTTCTTTTTCCAATTTGCCATCCATTCTATAAAAGTTATACCGGTGACTTCCTCCAGAGTTTTGCCGTCTATCGAGTAAGGCGCACCTGCCCGGATCATGGCTCCATTATCATCAGGGAATGAAGTGCCACCGATCACCTTACCTTCACAGAGCATGATCGAAACCTTGGTGTTCGAGTGGTATATCTTTTCCAATGGATGGTTGGCGACTGTGAACCCGTATACGGTTATAGCTTTTCCAAAATACGGATCGGGCTCGACCTTTTGTACCCCCCATGCTTGTTGATAGGGCGTTGACTCCATAGGCCCGGATATTTTACTTTTTTCTAACGTATAAGTATCGATTTGACCGTTACTTTTCATAATGGTATAACCTTGTGCCTTGACGTAGGCTGCGGCTGCTTGTTCATCAACGGTAATCTCTTTGTTACATCCGATCACTGTTAGCGTCAAGAGCCCAACGAGCAGTACGAGCATAGAAAGTCTCCACATTCTCTCATCTCACCCCAGGTTCACGATTTCTGACTCTGCACAGGTTGTGATTATTTCTCGCCGTCCTCATCCTTGCGCCCATCCTGGTCTGTATCACCGCTGCGGCTAATGGACTTCTTGAGCTCCGGCCCTTCCAGATTTGTGGCGGCTTGCTTGGATGGAGCTGCTTCGTTGAAGGCATACAAGGTTTGAATCGATTGCAAATCCTTATTCGAAACCGTCGTGGCGATGATTTCACGTTCACCGAGATACCGCCGGATTTTGCCTACAAGGTGGTCCAGTAAATCGTCCGCTTTATGCATACTGGTCACAAAACGCGGTCCTGCCAGATTGCCCGAACCGGAGCTTGCCTGTGTGCTTGTTACCAATCGGGTGACCAACAGCCAGGGACTGAAGGAGGTGCGGACGACTGTGTTCTCGCTTCGCGTCGAATCAGTGATCGCCATGCCTACGGACAGTTTGGATTCGGTATAGGTGCCTTCACCCTGGAAATGAATCAGGTAGCTTGTAAAATGCATTTCCGCCCAGTAGAGGTGGGCAAGAGTCTGAGCCGCGCTGCCGAATATCCACAGTAAAAGCGGAAAATAGATCCCGTCAAACAAGCGGCTCCAGACCAGACCATCGATATACTGACGATTGAGAAAGAATAACAATACGGCAGACAGCACGACCAGCACATGTCCAGCTATCGCTATGTAGAGCCGCAGCTGTTGAAACAAGGGAGGATAAGCAATCTCCTCATAAACAGGCTGAGTTTCCTGAATGGTGTCGCCGACGAAGCTGCCTTTATCCATACTGCCTTCCATATTCAGGTTCGGGCTGAGCTCACGGTAAACCCGATTCGGAAATTCCTTATACCGCAGATTGGCAAGCTCCATATCTAGCGATCTGAAAAAATCCTTGGGATGCACATTTTCCTGCCAATGCTCGCGGAACTCCGAAATTTCGGTCATTGGCTCATAAAGCTCGGAGCGGAATTTGGCCAAGACGATGCTCGCTGCTGCAAGGAGCGGTATGATCAGATAAAGCGCAATCAGATGCAGAACTGGATGAAAAGGCGCATCCGGAAATTCAATACCTTGTCGAATGGCCAGCTCTCCTGCGGCGGGAACGAGAATACTAAGGACAATCACCCATACGATACTGCCCTTGCTTCCTAATAAACGAAAGCTGTTCGTATGCTTGGCGGAGAGCTTGTTGAACAGCCACAGCAGTAATAAACCAACGGACAGCCCAATTCCCAGCCAGCTGCTGAAGGATGATTGGGACAATTGGGTAAGACCCAGTGAACCCGACAGCAGCGCCAGCCAGTAAAAGAGTAAGGCGATCAAGGAATAACCCGTATTTTGAATAAGGACATGCATGAAATTGCGCATGGAGTAAGGCAAAAAAATCATTTTCGGAAATATACTGTAGATCATTCGATCCAGCAGTGTGGAAGGCTCCCGAAACGTAATATTTTTCCTTCCGGTTAGCATTTGATCCAGCTCTTCAGGCTGGTAAACCAGATTAGCTTCAAAGACATGCTTTTCACTTCGTGCCACATTGCGGCTAATGCTGGACGGAATACCCCGGCCGACATAGAAGCGAAAAATCTGCATCAAACCCTTGGTTACATAAGCGACACCGCCAGCAAGCAAAATCAGGCAAATAACCAGATTCATCCATCCTGCAGCCTGACCGGTTTCTACCATTTGATTGCGCAAAGCAAAAAGCGACAGTACGCCTAACAGGAGGATTATCGTACCGCTTGCGAGATAAAGAAGGCCTTCCCGTTTAAACGGATTTTTAATTTGCGGATCGTTAGAGCCATACTGAAATGTCATAGGTTTTCCTCGCTTTTCCACATTGTACCTGATTAGGAATCACTCACAATATACCGTTTATACCCTTGCGTTGTCTACCCGAATCAGCATTTTTACTCATGCAAATATATAAGTATCACTTCGCGGCGAAGGTGGTTTTTGAGAACAATTTTAAGTATACCTTCAGATAAAATTCAGCCAGCGTTCAATTTAAAAATCGATACATATAATGTGGGCTTTCTGAATACAAACCTAATTCGTATCGTTGGCACACAACTTACAGCAGGCTGATGCTTTACAGTAAACTTCATTTTTGCATAGAGAGGGGGAAAACGAATGAGTATATCATCAGTATCGCAAAGCGGCAATTATTCATATTCAACAAGTACCAATGACACGACTAACCTTGAAAAACAAAAGACTAAGCTGGAGCAACAAATAAAGGAGGAAAACGCAAGCAAAGACGATGTAAAAACTAAACAGGCAAAGGTACAGCAATATCAGCAGCAGATCCAACAAATAGAAGCACAAATTGCACAAAAGAAATCGAACTCGAGCAGTGGAAGCCAAGCCCAAACCCATACAAAGGATATTACAAGCAATAATAGTAACAATAAGGACATCAATACCAGCACTAATCCTGATAGCAGCATAGATATTCGTATTTAAGCTTAGCCGCTGGACAAATAACGGGTGTCCCAGAATATAGTTTTCATTCAGGCGATCATTCAAGCAATCCTCCTACTGTCGTAGGGGGATTTTTCGTATTGCAGCCAAATCCGTTTTTTGACTTCTGGTAAGCACAACCACTTAACGCTGTATTCACGGCATGGTACAATAGTCTAAAGGACAGGTGAGACCGATGAGCGACAAAAAAGCGAAGATGAAAATATCAGAGCTAAAAAGCAAGCTGAATCAGCTGTCAAAGCAGGAAATGATGAAGCTTTTGGTGGAAAGCTATAAGAGAAGTGAAGAGGTTCAGGAGTATTTGGGCTCCAAGCTGAAGGAAGGTCCTGTCATTCTGACGATTTTCCCTAATGAGGATCATAAAGAAAGCACAAGCGTCGTACAACTGAACGTGTGGAAAGAATGGATGGAAATTCCAGTTAATATCCGTGAGGCCATCGTCGAAAATGTCTGGTGCGGAAAGTGCGCCAAAGCTGTTCTCATTCGTGATTATACTATATATAGTGAACGATCCGGTCTGGTTCTTAAAGGGGCCTGCGCGGAGTGCGGGGGACAGGTTGCGCGGGTTGTAGATTAACAAAAAAACGCCCTGGGATCTGGGCGTTTGAGCTTTACTCGATGAATGGATTGCTGCGGATGGGTAAAGCTCCTGAAGTTGACAAGGGACTGAGTGGATAGAAGGTCAGGCCTTGGCATTTGGTACAGGTATTGCTGTAGCAATCGGCCATTTCTTCCATCTTCTCGCTGCACGTATCACAACATTTGGCGGGTAACGATTCATAAAACTCGGTCGTACGCATTAACATGCGATTCACTCCCTTTGTTCATGATACTACTACTATAACACAAATGAAAGATTAAATGTAAGCGCTTCAAAAACTATTTTCCAATTTGTCGAATAAGCGTAACCAATGATATACTATCGCTGATGAATACACGCTGAAGTTGTCGAAAACCCCCTATATTCCTACAGCTGTGTTAGAGGAGAGCCTGATGAAACTGATCATTTTTATCATCCTGATGCTGATGTACCCGTTATTTTTGCGGTTGATTCATATTTCCGATTTGCGAGTCATTCCTCTGGTTGCCCCTTACGCATTGGGCGTGTTATCGCTCGTTGTTATGATCTCTGGAATCATTGAATTTATCGCTAAAAAAATACGGGACAAGCAGTAGGAACAGGCTGCGCGAGGTTAGATAAAAGGGAAGCCAATAAGGGCTTCCCCATGTTTTGGATGAATCTGACATTACATGATTGAAAATTTGAAACCATCTTGGGAACAACGCTTTGGATCATCTACATTTGTAGGTAATCCAGAGCTTTTTTCTATGCAAGGAACGACTGATGTTTTTTTGGTACAATAGAAATAGATTGACAAATTATTTATAAATGTCATAATGAAAATATCGAATTGAATATAAGGGGAGAGCGATTTGACAGAAGAGAACGCTTCGAGCTATACAGTTGGAAAATATCGCACACCGGACGGTGCGCCTGCGGATATTGTTATTTTCACAATAACGGCTGAGCATACCAATCGTACAACCAAGTCGCTGCCCAAGCGGGAGTTGAAGGTGCTGCTGATCAAGCGCAAGCTTTGGCCCTTCGAGGGGATGTGGGCGCTGCCAGGGGGCTTCTCGAATGACAAGGAATCGATGTATGAGACGGGAAGACGGGAGCTGGAAGAAGAGACGGGTGTCAGGGATGTCCATATGGAATATTTTAACGTGTATAGCAAGCCGGGGCGCGATCCGCGGGGGTGGATTATTTCACATGCTTTTTTTGCTCTCGTGCACGAGGATTTTCTGGCTCAGCGCAAAGCGGCTGATGATGCGGCAGATGTAGGGCTGTTTGCTGTCAATGAGCTGGGGCGACCTGGACTTGAACTTGCTTTTGACCATCAGCAGATTATTCAGGACGCCGTGGAACAGATTCGCAGCAAAATGCTACTCACCTCGATTGCCAAAGAGTTTCTTCCCGACGAGTTCACGCTCAGCGAGCTGTATCAGGTGATTCAAACGGTTGTACCTGATTTTGAGGAAGCCAATTTTATTCGTAAAATGAAATCGACCCAGAGCCGCAGCGGCGTATTGGAGCCTGTGCTGGATACTAAGGGAGAACCTAAGAAGTCCAATGAGTTTTCACAGCGAGCCGCACAGCTGTATCGATTCACAGGAAGCATGCCAAGGCTTTCCTTATACAGCTAGTTCATGGATGTGATCTGTTTCCGTGTCCAACCAAAGCCCTCCGAATTCCGTATGCCGCAAACAGCCTCTACTTCTCATCGAAGCAGAGGCTGTTTGTATCATATTTGGGAAAAAAATTATGCCTCAACTTGCTTGCGTTCTGCGATATAGCAAGCAATTCCCAAAATCAGAGCCAGCCCTACGAGCACGGCACCAACCCAAGGGAGGGATGTTATAGCCAGATGAGTAATAACCCATCCACCAATGAAAGCACCAGCTGCATTTCCCAAATTACCAGCTGAATGACTGGAGGTAGAGGCAAGCGCTGGCGCCGCCTGTGCAAGGCTCATAACCCGTACTTGCAGCCCCGGAAACACAGCGAAGGAAGCAGCTCCCCACAGAAAAATGGTCAATACAGCAGCTGTTGGACTATAGATGGTAAAGGTGAAGAGGGTAAGGAGGACACATATCGTAAAGTAAAGTCCTAAGACGGATGGCATCAGTTTCCAATCCGCAAGTTTTCCTCCGACGATGTTGCCAAGGGTCACTCCACAGCCGAATAGGATTAATATCCAAGTAACACTATGCTCGGCAAAACCGGTGACTTGCGTAAGCAGTGGCGTAATATAAGTAAATACGCTAAATAAGCCGGCGTTGCCCAGTGCTCCGATCAGCAGGTATAGAAGCAGCTTAGGCCTGATAAGTGATCTAATTTGCAGGAAGACACTAGCTGGTTTGTCTTGCCGGATTTGTGGTATGAAGATAAGGATGCCAATCAAGGCTATGACTCCCATGATCGCAATTGCACCAAATGAAGATCGCCACCCCATGTGTTGACCGATAAATGTCCCCAGCGGAACACCGATTATATTTGCAATGGTTAGACCAGCCATCATAATGGATACGGCCCCGGCACGTTTGTCAGGACGTACAAGATTGGAGGCGATAACAGCCCCAACACCAAAGAATGTCCCATGCGTCAATGCGGTTATTATACGGGCTCCCATCATAACCGCATAGCTAGGCGCGAAAACAGAGATTCCGTTGCCGAGAATAAATAAAACCATAAGCAGGCATAATAGTTTCTTTTGCGGGATTCGGTGGGTGAGTACGGTCAGTATAGGGGCACCGATTGCTACCCCAAGGGCATACATGGTAATGAGTTGTCCTGCAGATGAGATGCTGACCTGCAAATCCTCTGCTACATTAGGCAGAAGACCCATGATGACAAATTCAGTCATTCCAATGGCAAAGGCACCAACGGTAAGAGAAAGTATAGAGATGGGGAACGTTCCTTTGGTTGTTTGTTCCTTGGTAACTCGTTGAGATAATTCCATGATGTCAAATATCAACCTTTCTGCGGTGAATAATAATGCTCCAATCGTAATCCTGCAGTGCCTTTCAAAAGACCTGTTTCATATTATTAAATTTTTTGAGAGTATAAGCAAGATATTTCTTATAAAGAAAAAGTAAACAGTGCGACTTTAGAAATAGTTGCACCGCGGAATACGAGAATAAGCGGTAAGAACATGATGACATTCCCGACGGATTAACCTAATGCGTATTGATACGATTATCACAGAGTTATACGCTGATGCTTATGGGAGAGAATCTCCGGTAGCAAGTGGTTGCGGCACATTTGCGGAAGTAGCAGCCTGTTGCCTCCGATAGTTCTGAGGGCTCGCCCCGTATTGCTTTTTAAAGGCTCTGCTGAAGTAGCATAAATCAGCAAAGCCAGCTTGTTCAGCTATTTCGGCTATGCGGAGACTTGGCAGCTTCATTAATTCTTTGGCCTTCTCCAAGCGAATATGGTTCATGCGATTGACGATCGTTTGTCCAGTAAGCTTCTTGTACTGACGAGACAGGTGACCGTAGCTCATGTGCAGGGAAGCAGCCAGCTCGCCTACGTTCAGACGATTGCTTTGAAAATCTTCTAAATAGACCTCCACTTTCCGCACCAAGGGGTCCCTGACTGTTTTGGATGAGGACACCTGCCCCTTCATGGACTGCTGCAGCAGGCAGAGATATTCAAGTATATGAATGAGCAGAAGCTGAAGCGCCAGCTCGGACTGACCCGTCAGAGCTTCGTGAAAGAATTGCTCCAGCATGCCCTGCAGACTACCATTATCCCGATAAGAGCCGGATTTCCATGTATGCAATTGTTGCAGGCGTTTACAAAAAGACTCCCCTTGCACATCCTCTATCTCCGTACTTGCACAACGAATACGCCACCTAAAGCATATCCCCTCATGTGGATTTCCCCGAGTGTAGGAATGAGAATGAATCGTTCCGGGAGGGATAAGGAAGAATTCGCCTTCCCCAACTTTGACAAACTCATCGCCAAACCACGTCACCATGTGTCCGGACAATATGTAGTTGAACTCAAACCATGTATGAGCGTGGGGAGGACACTTGCTGGCTGTACCGATTTGCTCGAAAATGATATCAACCCATTCGATGATAGCATCGTTAATTCTTATTTCCTGACAGATCTGATTAAAGACTGGAGGTAAGAGACTTTTTAGTTCTTCCACATCCACTTATCATGACCTCACTTTCAGATTATGTTGTAATCATATCATAATTAGACAAATATTCGTGTTAATTAGAAATGTACAAGGAAGCTTAATAGCCTCACAATTAAGACGAAACCATTACATTCGTTAATAAGGAGGTTGCAAGAATGAAGAAGCTTCATTTGATCAGCAATGACCATCTGGACCCGGTATGTCAATGTCACGGGACGCAAGGTAAAGGGGGATAATACGTATGGGCTAGGCGAGGAAATCGAGGAGCTTGTTTTGGTTGGCAATTATGTAAGCGTTTTAATGCTTTGAGATACGAATGGGAGGATGGAAAATGAAGGTTTTCTCAAGATTCGTGAGTGTCTGTATGGTTTTCGCTTTATTATTCAGTGTTATCATCGCAATGCCGCCGCAAGTATCTGCACAAATTACAGAAATTCCTGATGTCGATCAAGTATCTGCTTCATGGCCAGTAGTCTTTGAGGATGCTTTTACCTCACCAACAGCCAAATGGGATGCTCCCTCTGGCAGCTATATGAATTATGAGTATTTGAGTGGACGATTTGTAGCCAAAGATACTAATGCCAGTTCAAAAGCAAGGATCAAAGGCAGGAATTGGTCGCAGTTTCTTTTAACCTTTAATCTCGTGATTCCGGATATCTCCACAGCAGGCGCTTTCATGAGGGTTGACCTAGGTGATAGCCAAAGCAGCAATTATGACTCATTACTAGTGAAATCCAATAAAATATCATTTTACAAATCAGGCATTGTTGGGGAGACGAAGCTTGCCGATTACACGATGGAACCGGGAGTCAGTTACGATTTTAAAATACTGGTTGATGGCAGCTCGGTCATCGTACAAATGAAGAAGAACGAGCAAACCGTCTATCAAACAATAGGGATGTATACCAACCTGTTTGCAGCTGAGAAAAGGACGGTAACCTTCGGACACAATTTATTAAAGCCAAGCTTGGATAACGTAAAGGTCTATTCACCCGAGGCTGAATTCCCGCAAATTCCCGATGTAGACCAACTAACAGCTTCATGGCCTGCTGTTTTTGAGGACACTTTTGCCACAGCCACAGCCAAGTGGGATGCGGCACCAGGGAATTATATGAACTATCAATATGTGGATGGAAGGTTTGTAGCCAAGGACGCAAATTCCGTATCCAAGGCACGGATCAAGGGCAAGTCATGGTCGAAATTTCTCTTAACCTTTAATCTTGTGATTCCCGATGTTTCCACAGCAGGCTCTTTCATGAGAGTGGACCTTGGCGATAGTCAAAGCAGCAATTATGATTCGTTATTAGTGAAATCCAATAAAATCTCTTTTTTCAAATCAGGCATCGTTGGCGAGACGAAGCTTGCTGATTACATCATAGAGTCGGGGGTTGGTTACGATTTTCGATTGTTGGTAGATGGCAATTCGGTCATCGTGCAAATCAAGAAAAAAGACGAAACTGCCTATCAAACCATGGGCAAATATACCGGCTTATTCACAGCCACCAAAAGAACGGTAACCTTCGGACATAATTTATTAAAGCCGAGCTTGGACGATGTGCGGGTATTTGCTTCAGCGGCAGATAACCCTTATACAGGGCCGATTTTGAACAGCTTGCAGTTCTATAAAACAACAATGAACCTTCGTGTGGGTGACACCGAAAATTTGAGAGTGATCTACGAACCCAAAAATGTTGAATTGGAAGACGACAGCGTCATATGGAGCAGTAGCAACGAACAAATCGTGAAGCTAACTGGAAGCGCTTCAAAAGCAAGGGCAGTTACAGCTGTATCGCCAGGCAGCGCAGTGATTCAAGCGGTAACCGCCAATAACAGCATTATCGTAACTTGTCAGGTCACGGTCACTCCGGCCGCAGCGTTGTCGTATAGTACTGCCTCATTTGCCGTTTATGGAGCAAAGCAGGCAATTCCATCTGCTCTGTATGGCATGAATGATCCCAAACTGAATGATCTGGGTCGATCCGATCAATGGTACAGTGCAAGAAACATTACCTTGATGAAGGATCTGGGGATAGATCTCTTACGAGTGCCTGACGGTACTGCGGCCAATTATTATTTGTATAAGGACGGCTCGCTAGTCAATGCCAACGATCCACGCTATGCGAATGTGACAACAGGATTCGAGTACACCTCCGTCAACGGTAAAAATAATGGCAAAAATGGCATTTATCTAAATGATATATTTAAGAGCCCTAATGAGCTCAATTTGCCAAGCACCTTTGTGCTCAATGTTGCCTATCAGTCTGTGGAGGATATCATCGATGAGGTGCAGCAAATCCGAAGTCTGTCCCAGCAGCCGATTCGAATCGAAATGGGCAATGAATTTTATCTGAATCATTATGGCAATGCTTTCCCGTCGGTGACCAATTACGTGTATAAAGCTCGACAAGTGTACACGGCGATTAAGCACATCGATCCGACGATTAAAGTAGGCATTGTTATCTTGGATAAATGGCAGGAGACGATCATCGTTGGCAACCCTGACGCGCATAAGCCCAACGACCCACTTGATTTGGTCGACACCGCTCATAATCGATATGTCAGATGGGAAGAATGGAACAGGACCATTGCCGCAAACCCGGATTGTTATGATGCTGTAATCCCTCATGAATACACAGGCATCCATGACCTTGATAATTTGACTCAGGAGAAATTCATGGACTTTCTTGCTGTGAATAATGAAAATAGATACCAATTAATTAAAGCACAGTCTGAGCAATTCCCGAATAAGGAGATTTGGATTACGGAATATGGCGGCATTAGCGGACTCATTTTTGGCGGTGAAACGAATTTGACCGAAAAAGGAAGAATTCATTTAGGGAAAACGCCCGCTTTTGCCATGCATTATATGGAAAGATTTTTGAATTTTATTAAAACCGGCAAGGTCCAGATTTCGGCCTATCATTGTCTGATTGACAATCAATTTTTTGGCGTCGTACAGGATCGATTTGATGCTAATAACAAGGCTGGAATGGTCGTTCTTCCCCCTTACTACACCTTCAGAGAAATCGGAAAATTACTGAAAGAAAACGAATATTATTATGATATGAATATGACGACCGGCGATTACAGAATGATGAACAATGTCATGCCAGCTGATTATATTTATGGCAAAGACCTGAAAGTGAATGACGTAGGTGCTTGGGGTCTAGGTGATGAAAATGGCGTCAAAACCGTCGTGTTCAGCAATCGAACCAACAAAGAAATAGAGGTGTCGCTCCCTGGTGAGCAAATGATGCCTATCTGGTCATATGGCGGCGATCCGGTGCCTGATTTTCTTGTTAACGACTATACAATATGGAGACAGGAGCCCAAAAGCAATCCATACCCTACGATCCCAGTCGATCCGTTCTCGACAACAACAACATTGAAGCCTTATACGATGACCGTGGTGAAACTCCATGGAAAAACCTATGATGATGTCAAAGCCAATTATTGGGCACAATCGGTTATCAACACGGTTGCCTCCAAGGGGATTGTTGCTGGTGGAACCACGAGCCTTTATTTACCGGATGCGATTGTTACCAAAGCCGATTTTACCGTCATGCTTGCGAAAGCTCTTCAAATACCTAACGATTACTCCGATACACCCACTGTCTTTACGGATATGAGCGCAGCTGGCTACGTGGATTATCCGGCTATTGTGGCCGCAGCAGGGAAAGGCATTGTAGAACGAGATCAAGCAGGGAATTTCAACCCGAACCAGACGTTAACGAAGCAGCAGTTGGTGGCAATGACGCAAAAGGCGGCTGCTATTCTTGGCAAGAATGCGGATATCCTGACGACTTATTCAAGCTTCAGCGATCCGAGTTCCAATTCCGATGACGCTACACGTGCGGAAGCTGCTAAAATTGTATATGTCCTGTTAGGACTTTAAAGGCTTATAGGATAAGAAAGAGGGGGTTGCCACTTAAGATCAATAGATCTTTAAGGACAGCCCTCTTCGTAATTTGTACTGAAGCAGGTTAAACCTCGCTTGAACTAGCAAATTCATTTATAGTAGTATTATTGGTAAATTGGAGTTACGGGATGCAGGTAAACCTGTGAATTTGACCAAATAACCGGCTGATGGCTGCGGCCTAGGTCGTAAGAATGGAACGTGACCATGAAAGAATACCAGTATAATCCTGATAAAGTAACAAACAGCATGGCACCAAGCTATGTGTATATGTACAATTGCCACGAAGAAGAAGCGCAGCTCTGTCAGTTGGAGCTGCGTTCTTTGTTCGGCATGGAGTCGGGGGGAGTAGGCGAATATAGCCTAAATCACCAAGGGCCTAACCTGGGCACCCATTGTGTGGTTAGCTCTATTGGTATGGATCCAAGCCGGAGTCCATTTATTAAGCAGAGGCTCGCAGTGAGTTTCGAGGGAAATACGGTTCAAGCTATTGCATCCGCCGTGAATGCTATAGAGCTGCAGGGTGCAACCTTCAAAGTGGTTTTTGCAGCTCTCGACAAGTCTATTCCTTATAACGAGCAGAGGCAGATAGAGCGTGAAGTGGGAGCGCGAATTCGTGGAAAGGCCGAGATGCGTAGTCCCGACAGGTTATTTGGAATTACTTGTTTGGATGGACGTTGGCTGTTCGGTGAGTGCATGACCAATGAAGCCATTTGGCTTAAGCATAATACCAAGCCGCAGCAATACTCAACGGCGCTCAGTACACGGATGGCGCGCGCGGTTGCCAATATCGCAGTACCCTTTCCTGAGGGGATCACGGCTATTGATCCGTGTTGCGGCATCGGGACTGTCCTGATCGAGGCACTATCTATGGGTATTCATATGATTGGAACGGATATCAATCCGCTTGCTGTACGGGGAGCGCGGATGAATCTAGCCCATTTTGGATTTCCGGATGTCGTCGCTCTCCAGGATATGCGTATGTTAACTGGGAGCTACGATGCGGCCGTACTGGATTTGCCTTATAATCTATGCTCCGTCCTGTCACCATCAGATCAGCTGTCTATGCTCGAAAGTCTACGAGGACTTACGGCTAAAGCCGTTATCGTCACGACAGAAACGATAGATGCGCTTGTTATTCAAGCCGGATTTACGATCTCCGATCGTTGTGTAGTAAGAAAGGGCAGCTTTTCCAGACAGGTTCTGGTCTGTTATTAGTTGTGAATGCTGTTTGTATACTCAGATAGGGAGGGAACAGGATGACCGTATTTGATGTTATCATTATCGGAGCAGGTACAATGGGAGCAAGTGCAGGGTATTATTTGTCCCGATCAGGAGCTTCCGTTCTGCTGTTGGATGCTTTTGAGCCTCCTCATAAGGAGGGCAGCCATCATGGGGAAACTCGGCTCTTTCGTCACGCCTACAGCGGTGAGGATGCGTATATTCATTGGGCTCTGCATGCTGAACGAGAATGGGAGGCGCTTGAGCAAGCAGCGGGCCGGCAGTTGTTCCATCGTACGGGGGTGTTGAATCTGGACCCGGAGAGCTCACCTTTGACTCAGGGAAAGGAGTTCAAGGCTCGGAAATTTGAGCTGCCCGTTGAAGTGCTGACACCGGAGGAAATGGAATACCGTTGGCCTGGACTTACCGTCCCAAAGGGATATAGAGGTCTGTACGAGCAGCGGGGAGGGGTATTGAGCTGTGAGGCGATCATAGAATCATTCCAGCAATTGTTTATTCAAAATGGTGCCAAGCTGCTGGTGAACAGCCCCGTCGAACGGATAGCTTATAAGCCTATGCACGTAGAGGTGTCAACCCGAACCGATCGTTATGTAGGACGGCAGCTTTTGCTGACGGCTGGCGCTCGCTCAGGCACCATACTCCCTGACTTGAAGCTTCCTGTAGAAGCAGTGAGGAAACCGATAGCCTGGTTTGAACCGAAGGCGGAACAAGCTGTATTCGATAGTCGCTTTTTTCCCGGCTTTAATATTAACACGAAATTTGGGGAGTTTTATGGATTTCCCAGCTTTTCCGGTTCAGGCTTGAAAATCGGCAGGCACGATGGCGGCGAGATCGTGGATGGGAGACAACCGACTGCACCATTTGGAAGCAGACCTGCGGATGAGCTTGAATTCCGTCAGCTGCTGCAGCAATTTATGCCCAAGGCAGAAGGAAAGCTGCTTAAAGGCAGTGTATGCCTGTATGAAAGGACACCGGATGAGCATTTTATTATCGATCAACATCCAGAATATTCCCATGTGTATATCGCCTCTGGCTTTTCCGGGCATGGCTTCAAATTTGCCAGTAGTATTGGGCAGACCGTCAGTGATTGGATGCTGAACAACGTGTATAATGAGCACCTCAAGCCATTTTCACTTTCCAGATTTTATTGATTTATATATAAAATTCTTTTTAAATCATTTTATACTACGAATTGTTAATTGATTAAATTTATTGTAACTTATTGACTGGAAATGAAATTGATGCTAATCTTAATCCGTAGTATACATAGTGATTTAGTAAGAATTTAGGAGGAATGGTGAATGAGCACGTTAAACGAATACTTGGTGCAGAAAAGGCAGGCGGCCCTGGACCGGAAAGATAAGGCTCTGCAGCTGGAAGAAATCCCAGCGCAAACTTACTATGCCAAGGCAAGGGCACTGGGTAGAAGTGGAGTCAGGGAAATTCGTATTCGTGATTTTCAAGTCATCAGCGATAGTCCAGAGGATTACGCCGGCTATAATCTCGGTCCGAACTCTGCGGAGCTGCAGCTCGGTGTACTAGGAAGCTGCCTGACACATATTACCTTAATTCAAGCAGCGCTGCTCCAGGTTTCACTGGATGCCCTGGAAGTGGAAGTATCCGGACAATTGCATTCCTTCGCGGGACAGCCGGGTTATGAGGATATTCCAGTCTATCCTTACAATATCGCCTATAAGCTCCATATCACCTCCTCCGAATCTCCAGAAAAGATAGCCGATCTGCACGAGCAGGTTGAACGTGTATGCCCGATCTTTAACTTGTTGAGAAATCCGCAATCGATTAAAGGCGAGGTTGTCCTTCATTCATCATAATCGTATATCTTATTCATTCACCATTTTGACCGGTCAACCGGAAGCACGTACTCTTTTTTGTACGTTGTTTCCGGTTTTTTTGTGTAATCACGTAGGTAGAAAGAAGGAATTGACGAAGATGGAACCTGTGAACTTCGAGCAACTGCAAGACGTATTGAAAAGCTTTGAAGGAAAAGAAGTGTACCTGCATACCGAGGTTAATCCGGGGGCGCTGCTGCGCAACATTCGCGTAGAGATTGAGCAAGCGCATTTATCCGGTGAGGGATCGTATCGATTGGCGCTGAGGCTTCGCAATAATGGATGGGTTCGTACGGAATCGATTACCCATTATAGTCTGGATGCAAGAGGTCGGGTGTTCGCTGCAAGCTATGATGAGCAGAATAGAATTGCTACGCTGATCCAGATTGGACTTTTTCCGTTTGATTTTGATGAGGAGGCAAGCTGAATGTCTGTGAACAAAATTTTGGTCGTCGTGGCCCATCCTGACGATGAAAGCTTCATATGCGGAGGAACGCTGGCTAAATATGCCAAGCAGGGCAGCGAGGTAACGGTTATTTGCGCTACGAAGGGAGAGCTGGGCCGGCGTCTGGGCAAACGTCCATTTATGGTATCCCGCGAGTCGATGCGGCGGGTGCGCGAGGGAGAAATGAGGGAGGCGTGCAGTGCATTGGGGGTACAACGTCTGGAGTTCCTTGACATTTTGGACAAAACGGTTGAATTTGAGGAATACGAGGGCTTAAAGCAGCGAATTATCGGTTTTATCGAGGACATTCAGCCAGATGTCGTACTAACCTTTCATGAGAAGCTGGGTGGGCATCCTGATCATTGCGCGATAGGCAGGGCGACTAAAGGGGCTTATCTGGAAGCGGTAACCCGACCTGATCAGGCACGATATTTGTACTTCATTACTTACGGGGATGAAATCAAGGGCTTTAACCTATCGCCTGATGTGGTGTCTGCGGTTAATATTCACTGCAGCCTGCAGGAAAAGCTATCTACCTACCGTGCCCATCGTTCACAGAGCGATGTTCACAAATGGGCTTGGCAGTCTGATGAACAAGCCATCCTAGGCGTGAGTCCGATTGAATATTTTATCCGTTTTACCCGTGAAGGTGCAGCCGATGTGCTGGGAGATGCTCCGGTCACCACTCTATATAATGAAGGGACGAATCTATCATGAAATTAATCAGCAACTGGACTCTGCAAGCACATATACAAGTCCATTTAAAAGCTATCGCCGTCATTTCTGCAACGGCTATCGCCCTTGCAGGCTGCTCAAGTGCCGCCCCGACAGCGTCAACAGCAACACCATCTACCTCAGCTCCTGCTGCAGCCAATTCGACCAAGGATGGGCAGAGTGACAAGAAGGAGCCGGTTACCATTGAATACTGGCAGTATGCTTTTGCGGCAAAGGTCGATCTGGTCAACGATCTGATTAAGGAGTTCCAGGCCAAAAACCCGCATATTACTGTCAAGCATACGAACTTCCCTTACGATCAATATAATGAGAAGGTCGCCACTCTGGTGCCTGCAGGCAAAGGCCCGGACATCATTAACCTGTACTATGGATGGATTCCCAAATATGTTTCCTCTGGTTACCTCCAGCCGCTTCCGTCTAATGGTTTTTCTGAAGCCGATCTGAAGAAGGACTTTTTCCCTGTAGTTGAAGCTGGTAAAATCGATGGGAAATACTGGGCCGTTCCGACAGCCGTACGTACGCTTGCCTTGTACTACAATAAGGAATTGTTTGAGAAAGCGAAGCTCGATCCTAACAAACCGCCCGCCAATTGGGAGGAGCTGATCGATTATGCGAAGAAATTAACCGAGAAGGACGCCAAAGGCCAATTTATTACCGAGGGCATTACCTGGCAGCCAAACAGTCAGATTCACCACTGGTATAGGGATGCCTTGATCTATCAGGCAGGAGGTCAGGATACAACACCGGATTATAAAAAATATTTGTGGAATGCATCACCTGCCGGGTTAGAGGCCTTCAAGTTTGTTATGGATATTCCTTTGGTACACAAAGTTGGCACTCGCGATTTCTATGAGACGGACATCAATGCGTTTAAAACCGGTCACGCCGGGATTACGATAGACGGCTCGAACGTGCTTGGAGGCATTAAGAAGGATGCCCCTAACTTGAAATTCGGGACGGCTCCGCTGCCTTCCTATAAGAATAAAGCAACGCAATCCTCTTACTGGGCTAATGGCATTACGAAGGGTGTAGAGGGCAAGAAGCTGGAAGCTGCAACCGAGTTCCTGAAATTCCTAACCAGTAAAGAGGTACAGGAGAAATGGGTTGATAAGGTGGGGGAGCTGCCAGCCAAGAAGGAGGTTGCGCTGCAGGATAAGTATGCGAAGGACCCGCTGCTTGGAGCGTTTATTCAACAGCTTCCTGATGCACACGCGCATTTCTTTGTCGATGAGACTGCGGAGAAGGATAACTTCGTTGAAGCGACAGACCGTGTTTTGCTGAAAAATGAAAACATTCAAACGGTATTCGACGATCTGGTGAAAAAGAATCAGAAGCTGTATGACGATTATTGGAGCAAAAAGAAATAAATCATAGAGCTCAAGCAGATTGAACCGGAAGGAGTGAAGATATGCAGGAGATTCAGAGCAATGCGGTACTGCCGGCGGGTAGTGCCAGACTTGAAAAACGGAATTTATCCTATAAACGCAAACAGCAGCTGTTTATTTATGGCAGCCTGTTTATACCACTTCTTTTCTTCGCAGCTGTTCGAATTATCCCGATATTTTATTCGTTCAATGTCAGCTTTCGTGAGTGGAATATTCTCTCCGATGGTGTCAGGCCGTTCGTTGGACTGGACAATTATATCGAGCTGTTTCAGGATGAGGTGTTCCATAAAGCCTTGAAAAATACATTGATTTATGTAGGTGTCGGAGTCCCAGGACAGCTCATTGCGGGATTGGCAGTGGCCTTGCTGCTGCAGCAAATAACTGTGCTGCGTGGCTGGTTTCGTACGATTTATTTCATTCCTTATATGACCAGCATTATTGCCGTCAGTTGGGTGTTCCGTTGGGTGCTTATTCCTAACGGGGCCGCCAATGGTCTGCTTACGCAGCTTGGGTTTGCCAAACAGCTATTTTTGAACTCGCCGGACCAAGCGATTTATTTAATAACAGGTGTGATGATCTGGCAAATCCTCGGGTTTCAAATGCTTATTTTTGTTACAGGCTTGCAAGGAATTCCCCAGCTTTATTATGAAGCAGCGGATATTGATGGTGCGGGGCGCTGGCAGAAGTTTTGGCGGATCACGTTACCCCTGCTCAACCCGACGATTGTGTTTTCATTGGTTATTGCCACGATTACCTATTTACAAACCTTTACCCAGGTGAAAAATATGAGCTCAGCCGGGGCGGGCGGGCCATTAAACTCGACCAAATCATTGGTGCTGTATATTTATGATCTTGGATTCAAGCACCACAAGATGGGGCTGGCAGCTGCGGCAACGGTCATTTTATTCATCGTTATCATGGGACTGTCCTTATTACAGCTTAAATTCGTAAGCAAAAAGGTTGAATATTAAGACGGACGATTCGGATGGGGGATTGGATTGAAACGAAACCATATCATCATAACCGGTTTAAGCTACCTGCTGCTTACGGCAGGCGCATTCATAGTGCTGTTCCCGTTATTATGGATGCTGTCTACAGCGTTGAAGCAGCCAGCAGAGATTTATTCGCTCAGCCTGATTCCGGCAGCTCCTACCTTCCAGCACATCCTGGATGTTTTTAACAAGACGCTGTTTGGAAGCTGGCTCTTGAACAGCCTCATCGTTGCGGTTATTAGCACAGCATCGGTTGCGTTCTTTGATACGTTAGCTGGATATGTGTTGGCACAATTTACGTTCAGAGCGAAGCAGTTCATTTTCGTCGTCATCTTGAGTACGTTGATGGTGCCTACGGAAATGCTGATCATTCCCTGGTTTTTGTTGTCCGATATGGTCGGTTGGGTGGACACCTACATGGGAATATTGTTTCCGGGGTTGATCACCGCATTCGGGATCTTTTTAATGAAGCAGTTCATGGAATCGATTCCTCGTGATCTGCTGGACGCTGCGAGAATAGATGGGATGGGCGAGTGGGGAATTTGGTTGAAAATAGCGATACCGCAGGTGGGAGGAGCTATAACTACGTTATGCCTGCTTAACTTTCTGACGAGCTGGAATTCCTACATTTGGCCGTTGATTGTCAGTGTGACGCCAGAGAAGCTAACGATTCCTGTCGGCCTGGCCTATTTCTCCAACGAGAATGGTGACCGCAGCAATTGGGTGCTGTCGATGGCAGGCTCAAGTATTTCTGTGCTTCCATTAATTATCCTGTTTCTTATTTTCCAAAAGCAGATTATACGCGGGATTACTTTAACAGGTCTCAGATAGAGAAAGCCCTGTCCATCCAATTACACATGACTTGACAGTGTGTGCTGGATAGGCAGGGCTTTTTGTAAAACATAATAATCTATATGTTTCACTCAATAGGGTAGTGCTTCCAGGGAATGATACGTTTCTCCAGCCAATCCAGCAGCATTGTTGTCAGAGCTCCTAATACAGCGATCGTAACACGGCTCTATGGCTATTAATTGTCAGTCGTTGTCTTTTGCGCCAGTAGATCGTCCAAAGTTAGGGACACTTCTTTAAGTAAAGGCAGGACCGGTACAAGTCCTCCCGCTGGAATACTCGTAAGCAGCGCTGCCAAAATTTCCTCCTTGGAAGCACCTGCTTGAATAGCCAAAGGCAGATGTGACTTCACTGCTGGAGCATAACCGAGAGCTGCCAGATTGGAAATGTAAATCAATTGCTGGGTTTTGGGATCAAGCGCGGACTCGGCAACAACGGATCGATGCAGCCCACGGAATTGATCGGCTACCTGCGGAAACTGCTCGGCAAAAAATTCGAAATCAGGGTTTTTCATTGGTTAACTCTCCTCTCAGATATAAGACCATGTATGGTTAATTCCATTACATTGTAATATTGTAACATTATAGGTCAATATGTTACAATATAAATATTGTATTTTCCTTTTATGTAAATAATAGTACAAGGAGCGATGATATTGAGTCAGACGATCATACAACAACAGGAGTTTGTTCTGAACGCGGGGCTGCTGCCTTCTGGGGAATCATTATGTATTCGGGGAGAGGTCCGATATAAGCATCGGCACGATTCTAACTCAGTGCTTCCTTTACTTCCGGTACTCATCATCAGCCACGGCTTTAAAGGATTTAAAGACTGGGGATTTTTCCCTTATGCGGCTTCCCGGTTTGCTGAGCAGGGCTTTTATGTGGTCACGTTTAATTTTTCCTGCAATGGTGTTAACGAAGTTGATTTTGATGAGCTGGATAAATTTGCAATTAATACGTATTCGCGTGAACAGGCTGATTTGGAGCTGATTCTGGAGGCTTTAGCGGATCATCGCCTTCCAGATAGTGAACAGACCCATCGCGAGCTGATTTATTTGCTTGGTCACAGCAGAGGTGGCGGCGGCAGTATATTGTTGGCCAGCCGTCATCCTGAGGTGAAAGCTGTTGTGGCTTGGAATGGCAACGGCAGCGTGGATATGTTCGATGATTCGCTGAAATCGGAAATTGAACAAAATGGCGTCGCCTACATAGGGAATGCACGAACCGGACAGCAGATGCCTATACGAGATGAATTTTATACGGATTTGGCTGCTAATCGCTCCCGTTTTGATATTGCTGCAAGACTCGCGGACCTGATTATTCCTGTATTACTGGTTCAAGGCAGCAAAGATTCCGATAAGCTGCTGGCAGGCTTCGCAGCTATGGTTGAGGCTGCGCCCCACCATCGGAGATTTATTATTGAAGGGGGCACGCATACATTCGGTTCTGTGCATCCTTTTGCTGGCACTACAGATCAATTGGAGGAGGCGATCCGAATAACGCTATATTTTTTACGGGAGCACCAGCATGTATTTGAGGAGCAAAGTTCAGATACAAAGGCAAGTAAGTGCTGGGAGCATAACACGGATGGAGGAACTGCTGATGCTGTCCTTTGAGCATTTGGTTCATTTTGTCCATGATCCGAAGCAGGCTATCGACCGACTGGGGAAAGCAGGCTACTATGCCGTGGAAGGAGGCCGTCATGAGCAGCTTGGAACGATTAATGCGCTCTGTTATTTGGGTTTAAGCTATATTGAATTTCTTGGTGTCGAGCGCCGCGAGGTCTCTGAGCAGGCGGCAGCCCGTGTTCCGGTGATTCGACAGCTGCTTGCAGACCTTGAAGTCGGGGAAGGTCCTGGCACCATTGCCATCCGTACGAATGATATTGAAAAGCTCGCAGAACGGCTGCGCCAGCAAGGTTTGCACGTACTGGGACCTTATCCCGGCAGCAGAAGCCGCACCGATGGTTCGATAGTGCGTTGGTCGAGCTTACTGCTGGAGAGTGAGCCTGGCGAATTGCCGCTGCCTTTTTTTATTCAATGGGAGCAAAATGACGAGCAGCGCACGGCTGATCTGCTTGAACAGCGTTTGCTGTTAACAGACGCGGAGGGGCCGGAGCTTGCCTACATCGGTTTGGTTGTTGATGATGATGCGGAGCAGACTGCCGATAATTGGTCCCGTTGGTTCGGCCTGCCATTCGGAACGGCCTACAAGGCTGATGAGCTTGGTGCTATCGGCAAACGAATACGTTTGGCAGGAGGAGATTTATTGTTTCTTAGCCCTGCTGGTGCCGGGAAAGCTGCAGATTGGTTGAAGCAAAAGGGACCCAGGCCTTACTTTGTAGGTGTTCATGATAAGCAGGGTGAACAATCACAGCTCCGGGTACTGGGGTCGGAATGGCTTATTGCTGATGCATTATGAAGTACATCAAAATACATTAAAGAAATGGAGAGATCGGTTATGTCGTTGCCATCCGTAATTCAGCCTTTATATGAACAGGAAATTTATGAGCAGGTCGTTAACTGGCGAAGATTTTTGCATCAGCATCTGAGCTTTCGTTCAAAGAGCATGGAACAGTGCATGGTCCGATGCTGGCATCACCGGATAACGTTACGATTACGGTTCAGGGCAATGGCGGGCAATGGACGTGACTATTTAACGTAAAAAAAAAGCCGCCTGCAATAGTAACAGGCGGCTGAGCATGCTCGGTTTACGATGGTTCAAGTGTCTGCAATGCGATTTTTTGAAAGACATCATCAATATTTTTGATACGATCCTCGACCTTCTTGGCGGCAGTATCCAGCGTATAGCCGTCCTCCAATAGCTCTTGAACCAATACGATTTTCTTAATATTTACGTAATCATATCGTCGGGTCGATCCGTCTGCCTCTTGAACCGACTTGATAATGCCTTTCTCTTCCCAATATCGAATTTTGCGAGTCGGTACGCCGGTAATTTCGGCAACCTCGCCAATGCCTACAATTAATTTACTTAACAATTCCATATCGTAAATGACGTATTTTTGTTCATTGGAGCTTTCTTCAGAACTCATTGTAAGTCCTCCTGTGTCATTCTTCCCTTCATTATAATATAAATCAAAGTAAATGTCACAAGGTTACAATGTCTGTTAACTATTGCTTAAGGATGCCATTTCATACCAAGAGATTCTTAATGTAATATGGCTGTGCTAAATCTATGTCAGAAAAGCTCAGCTTACCCAAACTAATTCTATTCTGTTATGAAGAAGCCGCGATCTTAACAATATCTTTATATAGCCCGAATCTTCTATTGAAACTCCACTGCTATGATGGATAAGCTATGGGGATTTTGTATTCATTAGCGATATCATAGGATAGTTCAATAGGAGGCTCGACGTGAATGGTTGAGAAGAAAACATCGCGGAAGGTGATGGGGCTGCTCACAGCTCTGCTGATCATGAATCCAATTGTCGGTGATTTTGTAAGCATCGACAAGGCTTATGCAGCGGAGGCGGGGTATGTAGTGATCAGCGATATTTACAGCTACGGGGGGAATTCGGCATCGGACAAACCATCGGTTTTCAAAAACGATTATGTAGAATTATATAACCCTACCGATCAGGACGTGAACTTCGGAGCAGACACGTGGTCGCTGCAATACGCAGGTAAAAATAAGACCAACTGGAAAAAAGTCGATTTAGGTATGACTATTCCGGCGCACGGTTATTATTTGGTTAAGCTCGGACAGGAAGCGGCTAACTTTGGTGCGGATTTGCCTACACCTGATGCTGTGGATACAACCATAAACATGGATAAAGACAATGGAAAGGTCGCTCTGGTCAAGAATCAATCAACGATTACTGTTAATGATCCGCGTTCGACCTTGGACAGCTCGGTTTTAGTCGATCTCGTATTTGATTATGGAAGCTTGTCCTACAAAAAAAGCTACAAAAGAAAAGCTTACAACCCGTTAAATACTTTGGCTGGCTTGAAACCGTCTACCAACCCAGGATTGGGAAATGGCTGGGACACGGATGTGGACACGGTTGAGGCTGACTTTGAAATTGTAGATCCAGTGAACAAGGACATACCACCACGCAACAGCAGCAGCCCCAAGGAGCCCATGATCAAAGGTACAGCGAATACTGGAGCTAACATGGTGATGATGGACAGTTTGACCACGATCAGTGCGGCCAACGCCACATTTACAATCAATGTAATAACAGGCACAGTGAAAGCAGGTCCGCTGACCCCGGTTAACGATTACATCATTAACAATTTGCCGGCCGGACTTACGAGCAGCGCGGTTGGGGATACTGCGGCGAAAACTATTACTTTCACAATAGCAGGAGCGGCTAATGCCAATGTCTCAACGGATCAAGCATTATCGGTCATCCTGAAGCCTACTGCTGTGACTGCAGGTGCTTACAGCAGCTCTACCAGCATTGACGGCGTTACACTTTCTCATTATACCCCGAAAATAAAAGGAACTGTAAGCACGGGTGATGCGGATGCGGCTATGCGAACAGCGACCGAGGTAGATCCGAACAACAATACGTTTACGATCGCTTTACAGGTGGGGAATGTGAAAAACGGGGACTTGAGTGTAACGGATTATACATATGCATCAACGCTTCCTTCAGGTCTGAGTATAAAAGCCAAAGGCGACAGCGCCGCGAATACGGTGACCTTTACGGTGTATAATTCGGCGACGAGCCCTATTACCGAAAGCGTGAATTTGAGTGTAGTTATCAAAGCCTCAGCAGTTACCAGCGGAGCTACAGCGGATTCAGATGCCATTAACGGGATAACGCTGCTTCGACCGTCCGCCGTACTAAGCAAGGGCGAGGCAAGAAAGCAATTTTTGCTGCAGGAAATCAAGAAGCGCAATGCTTTCATCCATGATAGTGCCACAAAAGAATACAAATATGCGGCAATGTCTAAATCAGCCTTCAGCTTTTACCGAGCGACCAGCGGATTATTTTACAAGGATTTAGGCGGTGTCATTCCGGTTCCTGCGAATTGGAGTCAGCTCAGCAACATCAACACCTGGATATCCGGTGATTTTCACATTCAAAATGTCGGCTACTTTGATAACAACGAAGGAAAGGCCATATTTGATCTGAACGATATGGACGAGTC
This sequence comes from Paenibacillus baimaensis, assembly GCF_025567575.1. NCBI lineage: Bacteria > Bacillati > Bacillota > Bacilli > Caryophanales > Paenibacillaceae > Paenibacillus > Paenibacillus baimaensis. Next base: position 215,188 of record NZ_JAOQIO010000077.1, read on the forward strand.
CTATATAGCTCCTTTTTACTGGGATCTGATTCGTTCAACAGCCAGCATTTATTTGGCTCGTTTTGATGATAAATCTTATATAACCACTACGCTCGATGACAGCACGACCAGACAAATTGCCAAAAACTATCTGGATGCCTATATCCAAACACTCAATAGCGTGAACGGCAATAATAACGAAAAGAGTGCCGAGCTCACCTCTGACAAGCTGAGCGGTTTTACAAAGAAGTTAATGGAGGATTTCGTAAAAACGACAGTAAAATCACAGCTGGATAAAGCAGCGCCTTTGACCTCGACAACTCCAGCTACGCGTAATTTTGATTACAGCAAGACAGACAAATATATTCAGGCCAAGGGCGTTGACTTGAACGATATTACAGACAATTGGTCTGCCTATGTAAACAGCGTTCAGCCCTTTGCAGCAGGGCAGTCGAGCGATTATTTCAAGATCAAGGATGTTTCTCTGCGTATTAACCAAGGGTTAGGAAGCCTCGGCGTGAAACGTTATAACGTTCTCATCGAAGGACCGACAGCCAGCAATGATGATGATATTATTTTGGATGTCAAGGAACAGGGCAAGCCAGTTTTCATAGATAGCCCACTGTTCCAGTCTTCAACATATGATGCGTTCAATGGTAAGGATGCGGAGCGATCCAAATTGGCTTATCAAGGAATGCTGACCAAGCCTGATTATCATTTGGGCACACTTCAAGGTGCTGACCATAACTATCTGATTCGAAAAATTTCGCCTTATAAAGGTGACTACACGGATTCTAAATTTACGAGTCAGGCAGATTTTGAAAATAATTTATCTTATGCCGCTCAGGCGCTCGCGAATGCACATGCCCGCTCGGATAATGATTATCCTGCTGGCCACGTGCCTTACAGCTTCGAAGTGAGTGTCGTGAACAATGTTTATGCTGGAGGCAAATGGGACAGCTTCAGGACCAATCTCGTTAATTTGGGTGAGGATTACTATAGGCAGGTCGTCTCGGATTATAATCTGGTTAAGGCCGATTTGGCAGCCGGAGCTTTAGTGGATATAGCCGATCTTGGCAATTTAACAGTAACTAATGGCACATTAACGCCTGCTTTTGCCGTAAATACTATGAATTACACCGTATCTGTACCAGCTGGGACATCGGCAGTTGACGTAAATGCTGCTTTATTGGATTCCAAAGCTTCTATGACGGTCAACGGCGATTTATATGCCAGCAATACTGACAAGCGAATCGATTTGACCAACGATACGACTTCCATAGCTGTCAAAGTCACGGCAAGAGATATGACAACGACCAAAACCTATAACATTACCGTAAATCGAGGGATAGTACCCGTTGAACCTGTGCTCAGCAGCAATGCCAACCTGAACGGGCTGATTGTTTATGATATCGTGCTTACTCCGGAATTTGCGGCAGGTACGGCGAGCTATACGGGTTATGCAGGGAAAATGCGGCAGGCTGTAATTACAGCAGCAGCTGCAGATGCGAAAGCAGCCATTCTTATTAACGGCATTGCCGCTACAAGTGGTACTCCAAGTACTGTTGCTTTAAATGTAGGTGCGAATGAAATCAAGGTTCAAGTAACCGCGCAGGATGGGACGATTCAGGTGTACACAGTGACACTGACCCGAATTAATGATAATAACAATTCAAACAGCAGCAGCGGTACGGGTGGAACGGGAACAGGAACGGGTAGCGGAGCTGGATCGACCGGATCGGAAACGCCAAGTGGCAGCGCTGGGCCAACCGTCTCTGGAGAGGTTCATCTTGGTGAAGGTGCTGTCAAAGAAAGCAAAGAAACAACAGCTGATGGTAAAATCACTACCCGACTGACGGTAGATTCGCTCAAGCTGACTCAGGCTCTGGAGTCACTGAAAAAAGAGGAAGCAGGCAAACCTCAAGTTGTGATTGAATTCAAAGGTAATGACCCGATCGCAATGGTGGAGCTTCCGGTTGCAGTACTTATGGAGGCCCTTAAATCGGTACCGAATGCAGTGATCACAGTGAAGTCTGAGCTTGCCAGCTATAGCCTTCCAATCCAAACGATTGATTTTACAGCGGCGGCGCTTCAGCTTGGCGTAGACGCCAAGGATATCAAAGTCACGATAATTACTGAAAAAGTAACAGGTGCAGCCTTAACACAAATCGTGAATACGGCGACAAGAGATGGGATGACGGTAGTAGGAGCACCAATGGATTTTAAGGTCATTTTGGAGGCTAACGGTAAGCAGTTGGATGCCTCATTATCCAATCATTACGTGGCAAGAACGATTTCAACCGGACAAACTATAGATGCCGCTCATACAACGGCGGTTCGGGTGGAAGCGGACGGGAGCTTCAGCTTTATCCCTTCGAGATTTATCGATAATCAGGCGATTATTTTAAGCCCAAGCAATAGTATATATGCTATTGTACAAACGAGTAACAAGTTTACTGACATTGACGGACATTGGGCCAAAGCGGATATTCAGCTGCTGGGCTCGAAGCTGATCGTTGACGGTGTCTCGGCGCAAAGCTTTGCTCCCGATACGAACATCACGAGAGCACAATTTGCCGCGCTGCTGATTCGTTCCCTGGGATTAAGCGAAAATCGGGAAGCGAATCGCTTCACGGATGTACCAAGCAATAATTGGTCAGCAGGTGCTGTTGGTGCAGCCTCCAAGGCTGGATTGATAGACGGCTTCGAGGATGGCAGCTTCCGTCCTGCCGACCCGGTCACACGCCAGCAAATGGTAGTTATGATTGCACGTGCGATGAAGGCATCAGGTCAGACGGCTTTGACCGAGGTGAAAACAGACACGGCTCTGGCGTCATTCAAGGACCAGGCATCCATTCAAGCTTGGGCACAGCCTGCCGCGGCTCAGGCGGTAACCGCAGGTATCATCCAGGGGATGACTGCCGACGCTTTCGTACCTGACAGCCAGGCAACAAGAGCTCAAGCGACTACGATGCTGAAGCGCTTGCTGCAAAAGCTGCAATTCATCGATTAACGCAACCTATCATTATCCATTACAGGCAAACCCGCTTTATGCTGCTTTCCTTGCATGCATGAAGCGGGTTTTTCTGTCTCTATCATAAACAGGTCGATTAGAGAACAGCTGGATTGGTTATTAAAAGGTATAGCAAAATCTCAGTATGACTGCGGCTGGATGGACATATACTGCTAGCAGAGGCTGTACGACAAGCTGGAGCCTGTGATATTGCTGATTAAGCAGGATTTAAGGTAGGGTACAAATCATCGTAAGGGGGTTATTATGACAAATACGGCCCTGAGATGGCTTAACGTCATAGCTTTAGCTGCTGTGCTGTATGTGAACTGGCTTGCGAATGCGCTTCCAATTAACGGTTTGACAACGGGTCAGGTTTCCGCGTTGTTTCCAGTCCAGATCACACCAGCGCCATATGCATTTATGATCTGGGGTTTAATTTACGCTTTTCTTGTGGGTTATGCGATTGTTCAATTGCTCCCAGCTAAACGTGAGCATGAGGAGATCAAACGAATAGGACCATGGTTTATCATCAGCTGCCTGTTCAACATCGCCTGGATTCTCATATGGCAGTATCTGTTTACGACGGCTTCGATATTTGCAATGCTTGGGCTGTTAATTTCATTGATTGCCATCTACACGATGACAAGACCTAATGGCTGGTCCTCCGATAACATAATACGATGGTTCGTCCAGGTTCCCTTCAGTATTTATCTGGGCTGGATTTCCGTTGCGACGATCGTGAATGCTGCAGCGGTACTGTACAATCTGAAATGGAACGGGCTGGGGTTGTCAGGTACAACGTGGACTGTCATTCTCATCTTGCTCGCAGTGCTATTGAATCTTATCATCGGTACAAGCTACCGTGATCCTGGATTTACGGCAGTAGGTGTGTGGGCTTTGATCGCTATCGGGGTTGCCAATACAAATGACAGTGTCATCATGTATAGCGCATGGGGGGCGGCGGCACTATTGTTGATATTGACTCTTTGGCTGATAGCAGGCAAGGATGGATTTATCCGTCATCACGAGCGTGCTCACATATAGTTAGGATGCTTTAGCACAAGAGGGAGGGAACGAGGAATGACCACATTTGTACTTCGTTGGCTTCATATATTTGCATTATTCACTGTGTTTTTGTATAACTGGCTTGCGAATGCGCGTCCGTTAAATGGATTAAATACGAGTGATCTTACAGCGATGTTTCCCAGTGCAATGAACCCGGCACCATATGCGCTTGCTCTTTGGGGAGCGGTTTATGTATTTCTGGCAGGGTTCGTAATCGTGCAGCTGCTGCCGGGTATGTACAAGCATGAAGAAATTAGACGCATTGGACCGTGGTTTGTCATCAGCTGTTTGTTCAATATCGCTTCACTTGTGCTATGGCACTACTTGTATATCGTGCTATCGTTAATGGTGATGATGGCCCTGCTATTATCTTTAATGGTGATCTATACGCGGACAAGACCGAACGGGTGGTCATCCGATCCTCGCATTCTTTGGCTGGTACAGGTACCTTTCAGTGTCTATCTGAGCTGGGTGTTCGTCATGACAATGGTACGAATCTCAGCAGTTTTGCAAGAGTTCAACCGCGGCGGTTTAGATTTCTCAGGTACGGCATGGACGGTGCTCATGCTGTTCATCATAGTAGCGGTGGCGGCTATCACAGGAATGAATTTCCGTGATTCTGCCTTTATATGGACTGCTGCATGGGGCCTCATAGCGATTGGTATTGCAAATTCGTACAACGATACGATTTTTTATACAGCCTGGAGAGGAGCCGGTGTACTGCTTGTGTTGACAGTTATGCTGATGTTTGGTCAGGGCAAGCTCGAACACCGTAAACCATTTACAAAAGCTTTATAAAAATTAGTAGAAAACCCTTGATATTATACCAATACCCTTCCAGATCACTGCCAAAGTGAGATGGGAGGGTATTTGCTTATGTATGTTCCTTGTAACCTCAGGTCAGGTCGGTGTCCGAATAAAGGATTTTGACCGAGCAGCATTGAATGTATAAGGACTATGAGAGTCGGGGGTGAAGTTTATGCCGGATTGGTCCTATCAAACGATATTTCGCCCTTTGTTGTTTCAGCTTCCGTCACGGCTCGCCCGAGATTTCACTCTGCGGGCGATGGGCACGTTGAGCAGGGTGCCGGGAGGCAGCTTCATCATCCGTACGATGGGTCATATGGAGGCTTCCCCCATACTGGCAACCAAGCTGGCAGGAATACCGCTTAAGTATCCGGTTGGATTGTCAGGAGGATTGGACCCGGAGGGAATTGCACATCAAGCGCTGGCGCAATTCGGGTTTGGTTTTATTGAAATTGGCCCTGTTACCATTGAAGCACATATAAATAACAAATGTCCTATACAGCGCGACTCGACGAACGAAGCCATTATATACACGGATGCAAGCAGCAGTGAAGGATTGGCCAAGCTCATGAAGAGGCTGGACCGAAACCAGGGACATGTTTTGCCGCTCATGCTTCGTATAAAAAGCACACCAGGCCGTACGCCTGTCGAGGCTCGGAGTGAGCTACTGACGATGATGGAGGCACTCTCCTATTATGCGGCCGGATTTTATATCGAATCGCTTGATGAGAACGAGGTGGTCGAAGCTACAATTGCCCATTTGCAGGCCATACAGCTGGCGGCCCGCGAATTGTCTATTGTAAAACCGATGTTTCTGTATGTTCCGGTAGACTATCCGCCCGAATCCCTCAAGCTGCTGATGGCTGAATTATCACCCGGCTGGAGCGGCGTGGTAGTTGGCGATATGCTGAGAACAGGGGAGGGCGACTTGACGGGAAGTGTCCTCAAGCCGCTCAGTATCGATATAGTCCGCAGCATTCGCGAGCATCGCCTATCCGCTTCACTCAGCATTATTGCTTCCGGAGGTATTCATCAACCATTAGACGCCTTGGAGCTTATGGAAGCAGGAGCTGATTACATCCAGCTGCACAGCGGGCTTGTTTTCTCAGGCCCAGGGCTGCCCAAGCGCATTAACGAAGCGATCGTTTATGAAAAGCTTCAGAGCGTGGAGCCGCCACCAGCACCTTCCTTTTGGATGAACTGGGGCTGGATGTGTTTATTAGGCATCGGAATGATCATTGGTGGAGCGCTCGCCTGGATCATCGCGGCAACGTCGGTAGTGCTGCCTTATGATATCTCGTTTCTCGGCATGCTGCCGTCGGTGCTGAATGAGGCGAATCCGCTTGTGCTGCAATTCATGTCACATGATCGAGTCACCCTCGCAGGGACGATGATCTCGATTGGCGTGATTTATTATCAGCTTGCCCGTTATGGCTTGCGTAGTAGTCTGCATTGGACGAGAACCGCACTGCTAACGTCCGCCGCTGTAGGCTTTAGCAGTTTTTTTCTTTACTTGGGCTATGGCTATTTTGATCCGCTTCATGCGGCAGCGGCGCTTATTCTGTTCCCGATGTTTATGCTGTCCATGCGTCGTCATCGGGAGCTGCCCTCCTGGGAAAGACCGAACTTGATTAACGATCGGACATGGAGGCTCGCCCAATGGGGACAGCTGATGATGGTGACGCTTGGATTTTCATTAGCGGTGGGCGGCATTGTCATCTCGACGGTAGGCATTACAGAGGTGTTCGTGCCTCAGGATCTGGAGTACCTCTGTGCAACGCCTGCTATGCTTAATGAAATCAATGAGAGGCTGCTGCCCTTGATCGCGCATGATCGTGCCGGCTTCGGAGGTGCATTATTTTCAGATGCCATTGCGATTTTGACGATTGCCCTGTGGGGCATTAATCAGGGTCAGCGCTGGCTGTGGTGGACGTTTTTGCTCGGTGGTTTGCCTGGATTCGTCGCAGGACTTAGTGTGCACTTGACGATAGGCTACACTGATTTTGTGCATTTACTGCCTGCTTATTTTGCCTTGATACTTTATGTGTTTGGACTCATCTTTCTATATCCTTACTTAATGCAGGGGCAAAAGGACCCAAGGCATGATCCGACAATTCCAGAAATAGCATAGCAGTTACTAGGCAGGCTAACTGAAGCTTTGCAACGCACGCTTGGGATCTGTGAGCATCGGAAAAAACGCCAACAAGCCGGTCTTCCTGTTAAGGGAAATCGGTTTGTTTGCGTCTAGTGTGGCATCAAGTCTGGACAGGCATTTGATTTAAGGTGAGAGCGGATTGGTGGAGTTAGAACGAGCGGGAATCCTGTTCTTTTGCCGATAAATGCTTAAAATGATGCCAATCGACGCCATCTGAACCAAAGTGAGCATGCCGCCGTTGCTGATAAAAGGAATGCTCACTCCAGCAATTGGCAGCACTCCGAAGGACATCAGCATGCTCCATATAAATTCAATCGTGAACATGGCAAGGAACCCTTTTACAGCCAGGCTTCCGTACAGATCCGTTACTTTACCTGCTATGCTTGCCAATCTGATCAGGAAAATGAGCGCCAGGGCACCGATGCCGATTCCTGCTATCCATCCCAGACTGTATATTAAATAAGTAAACAGCATCTCGCTCTCAATGGTTGGTAATGTGCTGATGACAGCGGCAAAGCCATGCCCCCACCAGCCTGCGGAATGAATCGATTGTATGGATTGTATGACCATATAACCAGAGCCTTGGGGATCGTTATAAGGATTCGTATAAGCAAAGAAACGTTCGATGCGTTGAGCGTTAGTTCCAACTGACAGAAAAAATACTATAATCAGTAGTGGGACTATGTAACAAAGCAGTTTGCCAATATGCTTCTGCAGAGATAAGTACATAATGCTAAAGCCTGTCAAAAAGATCATCAAGGAAATTAAGGAATTACCGAACCCATACAATACACTTGGTATGAGTACATAAACAGCTATTTTTAAGGAAAAGGCCTGTTTTTTCCAGCTGGAAGCCATCATACCGGCTAAACTGAGGATTAGCAGAAAAGGGGAAATCGCCAAAAAATTAGTCCTTATAAAACCAAGTGTAAAATAAGGTGCCCCATTTACCTGCTGTCCGAATAGCAATCCCCAGCCCATGGCCAGCAAAATGATGATATATAGAGCCTTCGAGTAAGGAAGCAGCTTCCGATAATCCCAAAAGCACAAGCCCAGCATGCATATGATGCCAATTATCGAATAGGTAATTTTATTCATGAAAAAGCTGTAATCTCTATAAGAAACCAATTCAACAGCATACATTGCCAGCATCCCGATGCCTATAAAGATCGCGATGAGACCAAGCAGACTCCAATCAATCCGTGCTTTGTGCGCTTTATTCAGTTGGTCACCGACCAGCAGGGGATCGCCCATTTGGCGGATTGCTATTTCAATCGCCTCATCCCGCTCAAGACCTGCCGATATCTGCTCCTCAGCCAGCTCATGGATGTGGCTTTGCAGCTCCAGCTTGATCTCAGGGTGCAATTCCCTCGCACTGACCTGCTTGCACACCTTGTGCAAATACTGCCTCACGGTTTCATCATATCCGATTTGTTTCATGCTTGACCCTCCCCAATCACACGGTCAACGGCTGTGCGGAACATATTCCACTCTTGCTGCTTCGTCTGCAGCTGTTTTCTTCCATTGTCCGTTATGCGGTAATATTTTCTTTTGCGGCCTTCCTGTTCGCTCCAGTACGATTCGACGATTTTCTCGGCTTCCAAGGCGTGTAAAATGGGATATAGGGTTCCTTCCTTGAAGGTGAAAAGACCGCTGGAACGGCTCTCGATTTCTTTGGTCATTTCATAGCCGTACATTTCCTTGCGCCCAAGAAGGGTCAGGATTAGCATCGCTGTGCTGCCTTTCATTAGCTCTTTGTTAACCATGGTGCACCTCCTCGTAAATTAAAGTCTTGATAAGCTGCGCTTAGGGTTCAGCAAAGCTTGTTTTTAAGCATTGAATACCAATGCATCGAATATCTATGTATAGTATAACAGCTGTCTATAAAGCTTTCAAGAGCGTGCTCGGAAGGGCGACAGAGGCACATTCCAGCTCACTAGAAAGTCTTGTAAAAAAACAATAGTTGACAATGAGAATGAGAACCATTATCATTTAATTGTAGACAAGATGAGAACCATTATCAGCTTTAGCTTAAGATCAATCCCAAAAGGAGGATATTCCCCAATGCTGTTACTGCTGTGTATATTGTTGCCTGTACTGTTTGTAACATTAACGCTGGTTGTATGCTATTGGTGGAGTATGCGGGATTACCATACATATGAGTCATTGGGATTGAAAAGGAAATTCGCGCGGCGAACGACGAATTCACACAAATAAACTACAGAATCGTATAGGAGGATAAAGGAATGCCATCGTTATTGGTTGTAGGTGCGGATCATTTAGGAAATATGCCGGAGCAGCTCGCAAATATCGGTTTTGATGACGTTATGCATTTGTCAGGACGTAAATCTCAATCGGTACGTAAAGGAATACCGGAAAAAATAGATGCAGTACTGGTGTTGACTGACTACATTAATCATAATTTAACGAAGGTCATCAAGCAGCAGGCCAAGGACCAGGAATTACCGATTTATTATGCAAAAAGATCCTGGTGCTCCGTGCAAAAGGCACTCTGTTCCTGCGAGCACGTATGTAAATTCATGGAAAGTCAACAATAGATAACGACAAGCAGCATAACGTAAAGCCCTGATGCATGAATCGGGGCTTTTTTGCTATTTCAATAGGGTTTTTGCTATTAATCATCTTTTAATTATGATAATATGTAATTACGTAAATACATAAAATCATGATATTATTTTCTGATTGAGAAATTATAAACTAAAGGAGTGATTGGATTGCAGCAGCATGTAAATGCCAATAAAGAACTGATTGTGAGCCCTGATGATGTCTTGCATATGCTGGATTCTTTTTTGCGTGAAGCTGCTCCTTGGTGGGATGCATTTTATGCTGATCGTACTAGAGATATCCCGTTTTTTGTGGATGCACCGGATGAGAATTTGAGAAATTATTGTGAAACAGGAATGATCCGTCCTTCCCGCGTTCTGGAGCTTGGATGTGGTCCTGGCAGAAATGCGATCTATTTGGCTCAACAGGGCTGCCATATGGATGCTGTTGATCTTTCACGTGAGGCCATTGATTGGGCTATAGAGCGAGCTCATGCTGTTGCAGTACCTATCAATTTTCAATGTGCAAACCTTTTTGACGTCAATTTCGAATCACAGCATTATGATTTCATCTATGACTCCGGATGTTTTCATCATATTGCACCGCATCGAAGAATGGACTTTGTCGAGCTTATCAAAAATGCACTGCAGCCTGGGGGTTACTTTGGATTAACCTGCTTTGCTCATGGTGAAGGGTACGGAGCAGAAATTTCGGACTGGGAGGTATATCGTCAAAAAAGCCTGAAGGGCGGCTTGGCCTACACGGAAAATAAACTCCGGCAAATATTTGCTGATTTTGAGGTCGTTGAATTTCGCAGGATGAACAGGATCGTACAGCCAGCCGTATCTTTTGGCGAATCCTTTTTGTGGACGGTACTATTCAGGCTCAAGTAGCTTGATAATGCTGCATCACGAACAAAAGAAACTGCCAGCGACCCATTTACGGTCAATGACAGTTCCTTATTTACAAGCTTTTATGAGATTAACCTTGGCTCGCTTCGATTGCTTGCTTCAAGTCGTACAGAATATCATCAATAGATTCCGTACCGATGGACAAACGAATCATGCCCGGAGACACACCTGCCGCGATTTGCTCCTGTTCTTTCAACTGAGCGTGGGTTGTGCTTGCCGGATGGATAATGAGCGACTTGGAATCGCCCACATTGGCCAAATGCGAGAACAGCTTCACGTTATTGATAACGCCGCGTCCTGCTTCGGTTCCGCCCTTGATGCCGAAGGTCATGATTGCGCCTTGGCCTTTTGGCAAATACTTTTGCCCCAGCTCATAGGATGGGTGGCTTGGCAAGCCTGTATAGCTGACCCACTCTACAGCTTCGTGGCCTTCAAGGAATTGAGCTACCTTTAATGCATTCGAGCTGTGGCGTTCCATCCGCAAATGGAGCGTTTCCAAACCTTGCAAGAGCAAGAATGAGTTAAAAGGTGAAATGGAGGCGCCCATATCGCGAAGCAGCTGAACTCTCGCTTTAATAATATAAGCAATCGGTCCTACTGCATCCGTATACACAACACCATTATAGCTTGGATCCGGCTCAGTCAAGCCAGGGAATCTACCGCTTGCTTTCCAATCAAATTTACCGCCATCGACGATGATACCGCCAATCGATGTACCATGTCCACCAATGAATTTGGTCGCTGAATGCACAACGATATCAGCGCCATGCTCAATCGGACGGCACAAGTAAGGACTCGGGAAGGTGTTGTCGATGATCAACGGGATACCGTTTTCATGAGCAATCGCAGCAACGGCAGCGATGTCGAGAACATCTCCTTTAGGATTACCGATCGTTTCAGCGAAAACCGCTTTGGTTTTGTCGGTGATAGCACCGCGGAAGTTTTCCGGATTGGAAGGATCCACGAATTTAACGGTAATGCCAAGCTTGGCTAGTGTAATCGCAAACAAATTATAAGTTCCGCCGTACAGGCTGGCTGCAGAAACGATTTCGTCGCCTGACCCCGCAATATTCAGAATCGAATATGTAATGGCTGCTTGTCCGGAGGCCGTGGCCAGTGCCGCAGGGGCTCCTTCTAGGGCAGCAACTCTTTTCTCAAAAACATCCGTAGTCGGGTTCATAATGCGTGTATAAATGTTGCCGAACTCTTTGAGAGCGAACAAATCCGCTGCATGATCCGTATCACGAAAACCATATGAAGTAGTTTGATACAGAGGGACTGCGCGGGACATCGTAGTTGGATCGATTTCCTGTCCTGCATGTACAGCTAATGTTTCAAGACCCAGCTTGCGTTCCTCAGACATTGAATAAATTCCTCCTCGTGAATATAAAATAACATGATTCCATTGAACCTATTCATTTTCTCATATTTTCCAGCAAAACGAAAGAGGAGGTCCAGATGCAGATCCTTCGCCGCTAACGGGGCAGCGCACCACCAAATGATATGACTGTTTACTCGGACTATCGGCCATTACTCATGGTGCGGAAACGGATCCAAGCTTCAATAAAGAGAAGGTTCGGAATCCAGCATAGCCAGGCTACGACCTGATAAGCTTGAACAAAGCTGCCCTGATAAACGATAAGCAGCACGGGCAGCCAAAGCCTCAGAGTGACGGCTGCGAATGTAAGCGCGTAGCTGCGCAGCATCCATGTCTTGTGAGCTTGTGAATTATTGCCCATAATTTTGAAAACGCTGATCCACGTGGCGCCAACCCATGCTATATCCAGCAGCAGGAAGCCGAGCCCGGAAATCAACCCGCCTGTTGCATAAAGGGACAAATAAAGATTGACAAGCCCGCTGATGGTAACGGACCCCACATAGACGTAGCCAAGCCATCGATGGCGACGAAGCCGTTTGGTGCCCCTCGGTTTCAAGTACAGTTGGAACGGACCGATCACCAGTGCCAGTACAGCCGTCGCGATATGGGTATACAGAACATAGATCCATGGCTCCAAGTGAAAATTCACATCTCTCAGCTTGATTGAAATGAGTCCAGCTTTGCGGGGCTCGAATACCCCGTATTGAATCACTGCGTAAACGCTTATCGCTAATGCTAATACAATTACGAGCGTTCTTATCGTACTCTTACCCATTGATATTCCCTCCTCGATATCTTTCCTACTAGGACGTTGGGTTTGCATCGTGCCCTTCAAAACCATTTAAGTTCTTCATAGACAAAGCCCAGACCATGGTCCAAGAGCGGACTGCTGGTCTGGGCTTTTGCCATGATCAGGTGTTCGATGCATAGTTGGAATGATGGATGTTACTTGGGAAGTGTAGTTTGCTGCTTGGCGATTTCGTCCATGCTGCGTGTATAGGCTGTGATGGTCAGCGGCTGCGCAGGGTCAAGCTGATCAAAGTCCAATTCGACCTCCCATGGCACTTCGTGGGAAATACCAAGCTGCTTGCCGCCTTGTGAGTAGCCTACGGCAAAGGGCTGATCGCTATGCGGCATGGACACATAAGTGAACAGCTTATGCTTGCCCTGAACAGGACTTCCGATTATTTGCGTAAGCGGCTTATACACGATATTTTCCTTGGTTTGGGCCTGATCTTTCACCTGACTCAAATAAAAGTCACTCTGGATTAATCGTTGGTAGAGACGATCAGCAAAGGCATTTTCCCCAAGATCGTATACGGCTTCCATTTTGCTGCGGATAGCTCGTTCTTTACTAAAGTTAAAGTAGGTGATCGCCTTTACCCGTGGATACAGCCGCGGCAGATACGCGTACAAGTCACCAAGCTGATCCTCTGCCCAGCGCTCATAGCTTTCATTCTTGATCAGGTTATAGTGGGATACGCCACTTTCTGAAATCATAATCGGCTTATTCGGGTAGGCTTCACTGAGAGGACGGAACGATTGCAAAAATCCGCTTTTGTCGTCGCTCGCACTTTGTGGGCCATCAATCGCATAGAGCGAGTAACCTATCCAATCCACATAATCATCACCAGGATAATAGGCATCAATGTTATCCATCGGCATAAAGTTGGGCGACCAGACCATGACGACATTCGGTGCTTCTTCCTTCATGATGTTATGAATAAGCCGGAACTTCTCGATATATTTGGCCGGATCCCCATGCCAGGGTACCCACGCTCCATTCATTTCCGAGGCATAACGCAGAAACACCGGAATTCCCGATGCCTTGGCTTCCTTCGCAAACGTACGCACATATTCGTCATCCAGCACATCGTCCAAGCCATAACGCGGCTCCCAACCGATTTGCAGCGAGCCGCCCATCGCTTTCACATTATCGGCCTGCTGAACAGGGAAATAGGAATTCGTCTGCGTTTGAACCTTGCGCCAACCGACATAGGTTAAATACATCGCATGGGTCCGTCCGTATACAGGCTCAATCTGCTTCCAGTTGAAAGCGACCCTCTTATCGGCTCCAAGCATGCCAAGATAAACCCCTGTCACCGGTTCGAACTTGGCAAGCTTGGGATTCGGCGCACCTGGCATGCTTACATAGGCGTCAAGTGTAATTGGACTGTCTGCCGGAATTACAGCGGAAGCAGACTGGATCAGCAGCTTGTCGGGCTCCTTGTCAGCGTATTGTCGGCTTAACTCTTCCATCGTAGCTGCTTGTGACAGCTCATTGCTGCTTCTATAGAAAGCTGCTTTGCGGCTTGTGTAATCGGAGGCGAGCCGCCATTCCTGTTTTTCCACGGCATTGTCAATTTGCATGCTCCACCAGGCAAGGGTCGGATTCGGTGCCTCAGTCTGAGCGGTCGGTGTCGTTAACGCGAGGGATGTGCGCTGCCAGCGCTGCTGTCCCCAATACAGTGTGATTCCTACGCAAACACATGCGGCTATCAACACAAATTTTCTCATATGCAGCATCCCCCGGCCATTCATTTTCGCTTTATCGTGTATGACTCATTATACCTTAAAAAAGTACAGGATGGTTCGTTGATAGCAGCTGAATTTCAGAACGTTGTCCATGAAATTGTATAGCGCTTGTGCGAGATCAAGCCTTACAGCTTCGATTCAAATTTCAGGCAAGGGTGACCGGAGGACCTTTTGACGAGCGTGGAGGGCATCTCGGATGTCTTGAAGCCGAAGGCTCTGCAGCCTTTGGGAAAGGCGGGATCCCACGTTACATAATAATGAACGCATTTGATGCAATTGATGGGTTTGAGTGGAGTTGATTCCGATATTTTCGTATCTTTTTTCATTGATGAAATACCTTTCTGTGTAAAAGTAGACTGGACCTGTATCAGTGTGATCTCCGTTTGTTCTTATTTCCTATCATACGACAAAACCTCCTATTGCAGTGATAACTATTTTTGGTTACGATATGTATCATACAACATGATACAAAATGTAACAAATTCATAATCTGTATGTGATGATAATAAAATACATCGTTACTTCCAAAAAAGGTAATGAAAAGGAGCGCAGCAGAGTGATTACCAATACGAAATGGGATCCGACCCGTCAGCTAATAACACAAGTGGCCTACAAGGGTCTGATGAAGATGGTACAAATTAACGGGCGCTGCATGGATTCCAATTGGGCACATATTACCGTGCGCTCCATGAATCTGAGCAGGTTGCGGCTGCAAACGTCTCTTCAGCTGCCTTGCAGCTATCATGTGCTGTGGGAATTTCAGATTGGAGAAGAGACTGAGCTAACAGTCCAGAGAGGGATCGTCGTGAATCAGAACCAATTGGGGTCGCGAGGAGGCATTGTAGAATATGAATACGAAGTACGTTTTGTCATGAATGAGAGGCACCCACTGCTCATGTATAGGAATGAAAGTTATCGGGAGTCGGGTCTCTGTAACCCTCTGGTGGAGGGGATAATGATAGATTTACTAGCGTGAATTCATAAAGCTTTATTAATATTATTCATTTCGACAAAAATAATAGGTATTTTTTTAAAAGCACACCATCAAGTGACACTTTTTTTTGAAAGTATCTATTATAATAACAACATTCCTTGCTATATAATTCCTGATATGGAGAGTGGAGATTTAATGATGAGTACTAAAGTTAGCCTTGATATACGACTAGTATTAGCTGAACTTAAGCTTTCGATGAAGCAGTTCGAGGAAGCCAATGTACTGAAGACTGAACGATGCTCTCTTAAGGAAATGCCCTTCATGGACAGTTTTGAGCTCCTATCGGAATCATATGACAGGGAAATGCATGTAGATCGATACAGTCAATAGAAAAATTAAAGCCCTTAGGGCAAAAGAGAAAGTCTTGTCGAGCTCCCTCAGAAAAAACCAGGCGATCGTTTCCCTGTGAAGAACAGAGAAGCGTTCGCCGCTTCATATTAATGCTTATACACAGACTCTTTTTTTTGAAAATTATAGATTACTGTGCTTGTCATCGTTAAGATGACGAGCGCTGCGCGCGAATGAAATGAATGAAACGTGTAGCTTCCTCGGCAGTCAGTTCTCTTCCATCGATAGTTAAGGTGAATTTATCGAGAACCGCTTGATCGGATAGCTCCAGCTGGCTGACGAATTCTTGAGCCGTCGTGCTGGGTTCTTGTCCGGGGTCATCGTTGCGTCCCATTAAATAGTCTATGGACACACTGAAGAAATCAGCAATTTTTTGAATCGTATCATAATCGGGTTCTCTTCGACTATTCTCGTAATGGGATAAAGCGGAGCGGGTAATTCCTACTTTATGGGCTAACTCTTCCTGGGTTAAGTGTCTTTCGTCTCGAAGACTGGCGATACGATGTCCATATTTCATTTGATGACACTCCTCCTCAAACTCACACCTTTACCAAAGCTGGAAACCCAAATGTGAATGATATCACTAATTGTACTATAAAAGTTGTTTGCGGAAAATGGTTGACTTGATACAATATGTATAGTACTCTTTACCTAATGATACATATTGTATCTAAAACTATTTTGTTCATAATGGGGATGTTTTATTCATGATCCGCAAAAAAATTTTGATCGTGGCTCCGTTTACTGTATTGCCTGGAGAGAAGGGTTTTAACCGATTTCGCTATATTGCTGAAGAGCTCGCGATGCTTGGCCATGAAGTCGAGCTTGTGACGAGCAATTACTCTCACGCTGAGAAAAGCTTTCGTCAACCGGACGCAGAGCAATGGTCAGAAGCTGCACTGCCTTACCAGCTCACGCTAATCGAAGAGAGCGGGTACAAACGCAACGTCAGTTTCGCGCGTATTCGCAGCCATCGAAGGTTTGAGCGGAATTTGAAGCTGTACCTTGAGCTTAAGGAAAATAAAGTGGATGTGGTGTACGCCGCTTACCCCTTAATGGGGGCAGCCCAACTGGCAGGTAGCTTTGCTAAACGGTTGGGAGTACCGTTTATACTGGATATTCAGGATATTTGGCCGGAATCGATCAATAGTGTATTAAAACTTCCAGACCGGTGGCTAAAACTGCTGCTGGCTCCTATGACTGCTTATGCCAATCAGGTATATAAGCTCGCTGATTATATCGTCGGTGTATCGGATACTTATGTTGCGCGTGGTAAGGCAGCGAACCGGAAAGCCAAGGCTTACCATTGTTTGTTCATCGGTGCGGATCAAGCCTATTTTGATGTATGTGCCAGCAGGAATGTGGAAGTAAACAAGCCGATGGGAGAGTTTTGGATTACGTACATCGGTACGCTAAGCCATAGCTATGATATTGAAACGGTTATTAAGGCCGTTGCGCTGCTGGAGCGAACCGGATATAGGGATATGGTATTCAATATCTTTGGTTCCGGTCCGCACGAATCGAGATACAGAGAGCTGGCAAAGCAACTGCAAGCGCCAGTGCGCTTCATGGGTCATCAATCCTATGAGGATATGATTCCTTATCTGGTCCGCTCTGATGTTGCGGCCAATGCGATTAGTAAGGGAGCGCGGGCAAGCGTTACGAATAAGATAGGTGATTTTCTGTTTGCGGGGCTGCCGATGATTAACAGCTGTGAGAACAAGGAAGTAATGAAAATGGTTACGGACTGCCATATCGGTTTTAATTACAGACCAGGTGACTATACGGAGTGTGCTCGTTACATCGCCCTGTTGTTCCATCAGAAGCAATTTAGCCATCAGCTTGGAGTCAATTCAAGGAATCTTGCAGAAAGTAGATTTGACCGACGCAAAACGTATCCTGAACTGTATAAATTAATATTAAACACATAAGATCAGAGGGGTCTGGAAGAATGAAATATGGTCAGCGAATATGCTTGCTTCGCGAAGAAAAACAACTGACACAGGGGGAACTGGCAGAACGAATCGGTATATCCCGTGCTGCACTATCACATTATGAGAATAATCGCAGAGAGCCGGATTTTGAAACCTTGAAGCATATCGCAGATTTTTTTTATGTGAATGTCGATTATTTATTGGGAGGTGTGGGACAGATACATAAAGAAGAGGCTGCCCACCAGACTAAGCCTGCAAAGCTGCTGGGCTATCACATTGTTCACTTCAAACATTGGGTATACCCAAATCGTTTGTTGTAGATTGAGCAAGGTGCATGAGTACAATATGTATCATAATGAGCAGGCACATTATGATAGAAAGGGCTTCTTTATGCACAGTATCCATTCGATTATAGGAGAGCATTCGATCCGGTTTACAACTTGGTCGGAACAGGTAGTCAGTTGGATCACCGGAACCTTCTACATTGTTCAGGATGGTACGGCTGCTGAAGAAAAAAGCACAGATCTGCTGGTTCATATTGATGAGCAGAGTGGTGCACCATTCGAGAGTTTTGATGTTCGAGTGCTGTCGGATGATAACTATATCTGTTATAAGCGTTCGGATTATACGGTTCGCGTCAATCGGAGCCACACGAAAGCATCGATTTACGTGTACGATGATTTTGCATTAAAGCACGCTTTATTGAATTTATACAGCTCGTTTGTCATTTACCATGGATGGGGATTGCTTCTTCACGCATCCTGTCTGGAGGAAGGAGATCGGGCCTATGTATTTGCCGGACAGTCGGGGGCTGGGAAATCGACGGTGATCAAATTATCCTCACCACGATTGGTGCTTTCCGATGAGGTAGCGATTATCCGGGTGCAAAAGCAGGACATTACCGTGTTTAATTCTCCATTTCGCAGTGAGATCAAGTCAACGGAAAGAACAAAACGACGTCTGGGGGGGATCTTCATATTAAAGCCGTCACATCAGGTTCAGCGAATCCCTTTTAGAAAGCCGGACGGGATTTTCCATTTGTTAAATCACTTGTTTTATTGGACTACAGATATAAAGGAATCGAACAAAGTATTGATGATGTGCAAAATGCTTGCCGATCGAGTCCCCATTGCCCAGTTGAATTTTCAGGAAAACGATACCTTCTGGGAGTATATTGTATGAACACGCTATATAAACGGAGTTCATTGACGCAGGCTGTGGAGTGTGAGGGTGAATGGGTGATTATTCATGTCAGTCACGATACGATTACAAAGCTTAACGATACGGCCGGTTCCTTGTGGGCCATGCTGAATAAGAGTATGACCGTTAACCAGTTAGTGGCGTTAGCTAGCAGTCACAATATGCCATTGACGGAGGTAGCTGCTGCAGATATTGAGATGCTGCTGGAGCAATTGGTCCACATTGGATTAGTCGAGAAATGGTAATTTTAATGATACAAAATGTATTGTTTTCTTATGGTGATCATGATACAATATGTATCATAAGAATAAACTTTGAGACTGGAGGATGTATATGGAATTCGATTTGAAGTTCTTATTAAAGATTCTGAAAAAAAAGCTAGGACTCATCCTATTGGTAGTCGTCATTGCTGGCGGGTTCAGTTTTTATTGGAGCAAGTATCAGATGAAGCCAGTATATGAAGCTTCGACCAAACTGATCGTGAACAAGGCACAGGAAAATGCAGCAATGCTCGATTATAATACAGTCAATTTGAATATCAAGCTGATTGATGTGTACAAGGAAATTATTAAATCACCGGCAGTGATGGACATCGTTGCCCGCCAAAATTCGAACCTGGGCTACACGTCCGAGCAGCTCATCAAGAAGGTGCAGATCAGCGGAATCCCGCAAACACCGATCATGGTCATGACATTTGAAGATCAGTCGCACGAGAAAGCTGTTACCTTGATCAACTCCATAGCCAATGTTTTCCAAGGTCAGATTCCGTTGATAATGAAGGTGGATAATGTAGTCATTCTGAATGAGGCTAAATCCACGGATCACCCGGAAGCGATAAGTCCACAGGTATACTTTAATGTAGCGCTGGCTATGACGATAGCGATAATTTTTATGATCAGTATGGTCGTTCTGCTTGAATATTTGAACGATACTGTTCAATCAGAAGAGGATATCTGGTCGGAATTAGGTATTCCTACATTGACGGCCATCGCCAAGGTCAGAAAAAAAGATATCAAAGCAAGCCGTGCCCTATACGCCAATACCAAGGTAGGAGGATCCAGCCATGTATCCGCCCTCTAGACAATACCCGCTGCTTATTCAATCCCAATCCAAATCATCCGTCTCTGAAGCGTTCAAAACGTTGCGTACGAATATCCAATTTTCGGTTAAAGGCGTTGAACCCAAGGTCGTACTTGTTACTTCGGCAGAAAAGGGTGAAGGCAAATCGACCACTACTGCCAATCTGGCAGCCGCGTACGCGCTTGATAACAAGCGGGTGATTATGATCGATGCCGATTTACGCAAACCGACCCTGCACCACTTTTTTAGCAAGACGAACCGGGTTGGGCTGTCCAATCTGTTGGTACAGCAATGCAATTTGGAGGAAGCGATTTGGGAAACAGGAATTCCCGGACTGATGCTGATCGGAGCAGGTACGATTGCTACCCACCCTACGGAAATGCTCGGATCAGACCGGATGAAGGCGCTCATCCATAAGCTGGCACAATCCTTTGATATCATTTTGATTGATTCACCGCCTGTCATGATGTTCTCCGATGCCCAGATTTTGGCTTCGCAATGTGATGGTGTGCTGATGGTCATTAATTGTGGAAGGGTAAAGAAGAGGATTGCCAGAAAGGCAAAGGAGCAGCTCGATTTCGTCGGCGCACGGATTTTGGGTGCGATCATGAACAATGTTAAAAAACATGATGAAGACTTTCAATACTATTATGGAGCCAATTCATGAGCTACTCAAAGAAATTATCCCTGTTCATTCTGCTGGATTTGATTATTGTATGGTTTAGCATTTATTCGAGTTACTACTTTCGATTCGATGAAAGCATCCCGAGCTTTTATGTTCATCAATGTGTAACCTTCTGCATCGTTTCGACCGTGGTGTTCACTGCGAGCATGTTTTATTTTAAGCTGTATAACCGGATCTGGCAGTATGCCAGTGTCGGGGAAATGATCTCTATTGCAAAAGCTGCAGCATGGAGCTGTGTGATTTCTTATCTTCTCACCTGCTTCCTGACTTATCGGGTTGTGCCGCTTCATGTGTTCCTGCGAACCTTTGAAACGACGCTGCTGCTGCTTGGAGGGCTTCGGTTTGGATGGCGTATTTATACGGACAGCTACCGTAAGAAAATACCGACTCAGTCCAAGGCGTTAATTATCGGTGCAGGCGGTTGCGGATCTTCGGTGGCCAAGAGGCTGAAGGCGAATAAGGATTCCAAGGTGTATCCGGTCGCGTTCATAGATGACAACTCTCTTAAACACCGGCAGGAGGTATGCGGACTTCCGGTTCTCGGCAATCGGGATAGCATTGTAGAGATAGTCGAGAAGCAAGGAATAGATGAGATCATCATCGCGATGCCCTCCGCATCAAAACGTGAAATTAGCAAAATCATTGAGATTTGCAAAACAACCAGCGCCAGTCTGAAAATTATCCCTCGCATCGACGATCTGCTAACTGGCAAGCTTTCCTATAACGAAATTCGTAATGTGGAGGTGGAGGATTTATTGGGCCGCGATCCAGTGAATCTGGATCTGGGTGGGATTGCTGGTTATGTGAAAAACAAAACGGTTCTCATCACAGGTGCGGGCGGTTCCATCGGTTCAGAATTGTGCAGGCAAATTGCCAGATTCGAGCCGGCCGTACTGCTGCTGCTGGGTCATGGTGAGAACAGTATTTATTCTATTGAAATGGAGCTTAGCCGTCGGTTTCCGACACTCAGGATGGAAAGTATTATTGCCGATGTACAGGATGAGAACCGGATTGACGAAGTATTTGGGATGTATCGTCCAGAGGTGGTATTTCACGCCGCAGCCCATAAGCACGTACCTTTAATGGAACGTAACCCTTCGGAGGCTATCAAAAATAATGTGTTCGGAACGAAACATGTGGCGGACAGCGCTGACAAGTATGGGACCGAAAGATTCGTTCTTATATCCTCCGATAAAGCTGTCAATCCTACCAGTGTGATGGGGGCCACGAAACGGATTGCCGAGATGTACATCCAGAGCCTGAACAACAGCAGCCTGACCAAGTTCGTTGCGGTTCGCTTCGGAAATGTGCTCGGAAGCAGGGGCAGCGTAATTCCTCGCTTCAAGGAGCAGATAGCGATGGGTGGCCCGGTTACGGTTACGGATCCAAAGATGATCCGTTATTTTATGACAATACCGGAAGCTTCCCAGCTCGTTATTCAAGCAGGGATGTTCGCCGAAGGTGGGGAGATATTCATTCTCGATATGGGCAAACCGGTGAACATTGTCGATCTGGCCAAAGACCTGATCCGGTTGTCCGGATTCGAATCCAACGTAGATATCGATATCGTATTTACTGGCATAAGGCCTGGGGAGAAGCTGTATGAGGAGTTGCTGATGGATGAGGAAGGCTTAATAAATACGAATCACAAACGGATATTTATTGGCAAGCCGGTCAATTTGAGTCGTGCCTCTCTGGAGCTCGCGATCAAGCAGCTGGAAAAATTAATCAATGAGGATCAAATGGTCATTCGGGACAGTCTCAAGCATCTTGTACCTACTTTTAAGAATGAGTATGTGTCATAAAAATAACCTAAAGGAGCGCAAACAGACATGATCCATTTTGCCATAGTAGGCTGCGGTCATATTGCCCAGAAGCATGCGGAATCGATCCAATTCATTCAGGATGCGCATTTACACGCGGTTTGTGATACAAATCGTATCACACTTGATGATTTTATTGTAAAGACCGGAGCCATCGGCTACACCAATTATAGTGAAATGCTAGATGATCCGAAGATCAACGTGGTCAATATTTGCACACCGAGTGGTTTGCATGAAAGATTGGCGGTGCAGGCTGCGAACGCAGGTAAGCACATTATTGTGGAGAAGCCGATAGCCTTAACGCTTGCGGCTGTGGATCGAATTGAGGAAGCATGCCTCAGAAATGGAGTCAAATGCGCTGTCGTACATCCTAACCGGTTTCGCCCTGCTATTGTAGAGTTGAAGAAAATGATCGATCAAGGTCGGTTTGGAACCATCAGCCATGTCAATGCAACCGTCCGCTGGAATCGGAATCAAGCCTACTATGATCAAGCCGATTGGCGAGGAACGAAGGCTATGGACGGCGGCGTACTGATGAATCAAGCCATACATAATCTGGATTTGCTGCTGTGGCTGATGGGTCCAGTCAAACGGGTGCATGCCATAACTTCAACCCGATTACGTGCTATTGAAGCAGAGGATGTTGCAGCCGCTATATTGGAATTTGAGAATGGAGCTGTGGGTGTGATCGAAGCGGCATCCACGATATATCCGAAAAATTACGAGGAATCGATCAGTATTTTCGGCGAAACCGGTACCGCTGTGATAGGGGGGCCAACGGCAAGCTGGATAAAGCACTGGGTTTTCGAGCATTCGTTACCGAGCGAGAACGAGCAACTGATTCAAATCATTGAAGCGGATCCGTACGGTATTCCTGGCCACCAGCGAATCATCAGGGATATGGTAAGAGCCATCCGTGATGATCGAGAGCCACTTGTCACCCTGAGAGACGGTCGCAATGCGTTGAAGCTGGTTCTCGATATTTACGCTGCTGCCGAACGCAGTGCAATGGAACGCGAAGAGGTGAGTCAGTAAATAGACAGTAGACAACGAAACAGGTTTACCCAGAATAAACAGCTTTCGAAAATGATATATAGAAGTGCGGTAAATATAGAACGGAGTGGATCCTTTTTTTACCGTACTTTAATTCCAGGGGAGAGATCATGATGAGCATAACCATGCATCGTTTAAACTATTTTACTAAAAGGGAAGTGCCGCTACTGGATACGGTGGCACAGTATAACTACTTGAAGGAAGAGCTTCAAGCCGCAATGAATCAGGTTCTGGAAAGCGGCAGCTACATAATGGGGCCAGCCGTGAAACAGTTTGAGGAAGCGGTGGCCAAATATTGCGGCATCAAGCATGCAATCGGGGTAGCCAATGGCACAGACGCTCTGCTGCTGACACTGGATGCGCTGGGGATCGGACCTGGAGATGAGGTTATTACATCACCGTTTACTTTTTTTGCGAGTGCGGAGGTGATTTCACAGCTGGGTGCTGTGCCAGTGTTCATCGATATAGAGGCGGATAGCTACAACATCGATACGACGAAGCTTGAAGCGGCCATTACTCCAAAGACGAAGGCGATTATACCCGTACATATCTTTGGACAGCCGGTTGAGATGGATGCGGTTATGGAGCTCGCCCATAAATATGGATTGCACGTGATTGAGGATGCGTGCCAGGCGATGGGTTCGGCTTACAAGCATCGACCGGTCGGTTCCATTGGAACCGCAGGCTGCTTTTCCTTCTTCCCTACCAAAAATCTTGGTGGCTACGGTGATGGGGGCATGGTCATTACCAATGATGACGAGCTGGCTGCCAAGCTTAGAATTTTGCGTGTACACGGCAGTAACCCTAAATATTACCATTCAATGATCGGCTACAACAGTCGTCTGGATTCCCTGCAGGCTGCCATGCTGAAGGTAAAGCTGCCGCATCTGGATGACTGGAACCGTAAGCGTAGGCAGAAAGCTCTAGTGTATACGGCCCAGCTGCGGGTTACACCGCTGAAGCTGCCAATGGAATCCCAGGGGATGTATGTTATCTATCATTTATACATTATTCAAACCCCGCACAGGGATGCACTGTTACGGCATTTGGCTGACCATGGCGTGGGTTCGGGCAGTTATTATCCGGTTCCACTACACCGCCAACAGGTGTATCAGCCCCTGGGCTATGGGCTTGGCAGTTTGCCAGTAGCAGAACAGGCTGCGCTCGGTACGATGGCTCTGCCGCTCTATCCCGAAATGACCGATGAGGACCAAGCCTATGTGATAGCGGTCGTCCATGACTTTTTTGAAAAAAGGGGTGAGCTTCAATGAGTGCAATGACAGCAGCAACTATAACGGGTAAGGAAAGCGCAACCTCTCTGATGGCCGAACAACTGATGGTTAAGTTTCATGCCAAACGAGCCGTGATTGGTGTCGTCGGGCTTGGTTATGTCGGACTTCCGCTCGCGGTAGAGAAAGCCAAGGCCGGCTTCGAGGTGATCGGCTTTGATGTACAGGAAAGCAAGGTAGATATGGTCAATGAGGGCGTCAATTATATTGGCGATATTGTTGACGAGGATTTGCGCACGATGGTAGAGGAGGGGCGATTAAAGGCTACCTCTGATTACTCCTTCATGAGTCATGTCGATGCTGTAGCGATTTGTGTGCCGACACCGCTTGATGTGTATCAGCAGCCGGATACAAGTTATGTCGAGCGTTCGACTATTGAAATCGGCAAATATCTGCGTCCCGGGATGCTGGTCATTCTGGAGAGCACGACCTACCCGGGAACAACTGAGCAGTTGGTCAAACCTACTCTGGAAAAGGTATCCGGACTGCAATGCGGACGTGACTTCTTCCTTGCCTACTCGCCGGAACGCGTCGATCCCGGTAACAAAAGCTACAATACCAAAAATACACCTAAGGTTGTCGGTGGTGTCACGGATAACTGCACACGGGTCGCATCTACCATGTATCGGGCCGTATTGGACGGAGAGGTGCATGAGGTAAGCAGTCCTGCTGTAGCTGAGATGGAGAAAATTTTTGAGAATACATTTCGCAATATTAATATTGCGCTGGCCAATGAGATGGCAATTCTGTGCAACCGGATGGGAATTAATGTCTGGGAGGTGATCGATGCGGCCAAGACCAAGCCTTATGGCTTTATGGCCTTTTATCCGGGCCCGGGGCTGGGTGGGCACTGCATCCCAATCGATCCGTTTTATCTCACCTGGAAGGCAAGGGAATACAATTACCATACGCGCCTGATTGAACTTGCCGGTGAGATTAATAACAGCATGCCGGAGTTTGTTGTTGAGCGGATCAGCCATATTCTCAATGAAGATAAAAAGTCTTTGAAAGACTCGAAGGTCTTTTTGCTGGGCCTGTCCTATAAAAAAGATATTGACGATTACCGAGAATCCCCTGTGGTCAAGATCATCGAGGAGCTTGAGAAAAGAGGCGCCAATATCATGTACAGCGATCCGTATATCAGCAGATGCGAGCACCAAGGACGCGTATATAACACTATTCCGGTGACAGCAGCGAATTTGAAGAAAGCCGATATTACGGTCATTACGACAGATCACTCGGGCTTCAATTATGATCTGATTCGCAGAAGTGCTCCGGTGCTGTTTGATACGAGGAACGCAATGAAGGGAAAAGAGGTACTTGGCAAGTACTACCTGCTGTGAGTATGAGCGAGAACAAGGTGTTTTTCCGTAACAGCCTGTTGACAGTTGCCAGACAGCTATCCGGAATTGCTATTGGTTTGGGTACAGCTATGGTGACGGCCAGATATTTAGGAACAACCGGCCAGGGTATTTACTCACTCGCGATCTTACTGCCTACGATGCTGATGTTGTTTCTGAACCTCGGTATTGAGGTCTCCACTGTGTATTACATTGGCCGCAAGGAAGAGACGCTCGGCACGATCTATAAGACTAACGTGATCTCAGCCCTGGTACTAAGTCTGGTTTCTTTTCTGATCGGAACGCTATTGATCGTGTTTGCCTCCGATGCTTTGTTCGGTTCGGACACACCGCGAGGTATATTGTTTCTTTGTCTATCTATACTTCCGGTATTGTTCCTGAATATATTTTTGCAAAGCATCTATCATGGACGGCAAGATTTCAAACGGCTGACGGGTGTTCTTTTCTTCAGTCAATTGCTGACCCTGTTGTTAATGTGTTTACTGATCGTAGTGTTCCAACTGGGCCTTCTCGGAGCGCTTATCAGTACCGTCACCGGACATGTAACCACGTTATCTGTTAATTGGTATCTGCTCCGAAACAATTATGGGTTGAACTGGAAAAGTAGTCGATTTTCTCTGGAATATGTCAAAAAAAGCGTATTGTATGGGATTAAAAATCATCTTAGCAATGTCGCAACCTTTTTGAATTATCGTGCCGACTTAATCATGATCGCGCTATTTGTTAATTCAGCAGCTGTAGGCATTTATGCGATTTCAGTCAGCGTGGCGGAGCAGCTGTGGTTTTTATCACGAGCGGTGTCGATGGTACTCTTTCCCAAAATATCGTCGCTTACAAGCGAAGCCGAACGCAATCGTTTGACTTCTGTAGTGGGCCGCAGTGTGTTGGCTCTATCGATTGTTGGCGGTATTTTCTTTTACTTCCTGTCGGGCTGGTTTATTACGCTGATGTTTGGAGCGGATTATGCAGTAGGTGCTTTATCGCTGCAATTGCTCCTTCCTGGTATTATTGTCGGCTCGCTGGAGCGGATTATTGCCAATGATATATCCGGTCGGGGTAAGCCAGGGATTGTGATGTACGTATCGTTCGTCACGGTTACCTGCAATCTGTTATTGAATCTGCTGCTGGTGCCGAGATTTGGCATGATCGGGGCCTCGATCGCGACCTCGACAACCTATACGCTAAGCTCGCTGATATATGTCATTATCTTCAAACGTCTGACAGGTGTGGCCTACAAGGAATTTATCATTCTCCAGCAGGATGATTTGAAGTTGTTAGCTGGATATTTCAGAAGAAAAGTGAGGGCGGTTGGATGAAACGAACAGACCCGCTTCGGGTGCTTTGGCTAACGCCCGCTTACCCGACAGAAGGAGATCCGATAGGGGGGATCTTCCACCAGACCGAAGTGAGGGCGTTAGAGCGCATGGGTGCAAAGGTCGAGGTAATAGCTCCGGTACCCTGGGTACCCCCTATGATGGATACATTTCGTGCCAAGTGGAACCAATACAAGCAAACGCCGGAACAATATCAGGATGGTGGAGTGACGATTCACCGTCCGCGCTATCTGGCCATACCCCGTGCCAATCATCTGGCTATGCCTGATCATCTGGTCATTCGCAATAAAATATTACGGATGGGGATAATGAAGCCGGATTTAATTCACGCTCACTTTTCCTTTCCACTCGGCCTTAGCGCGGTTCACTTGAGCCGTCAATGGGGGGTACCCAGCATACTAACGCTTCATGGTAGTGATGTGAATGTGTACCCTAATATTAACAAAATGACCTTTCGGCGTTTTTGCTCCGCTGTAAGGGGTTCGACATCCGTGCTGGCGGTCAGCCAAGCTTTGGCTGACCGGACGAAGGTAATAAGTGGAGTGCACCCGATGGTGAAACCGGTGGGCATTAATCTGAAGGCGTATAGCTCGCTTCCAACCAAACGGGAAGCAAGGCTGCAACTAGGTTTGCCGCAGGATTCATTTCTAGTGCTCTATATCGGCAATTTAATTCCAAGCAAAGGCATTCACGAGCTGCTTAAAGCACTGAAAGGACTTGTCAATGATGGTGACGACGCGATCATGGGCGTGTTCATAGGTGGAGGATTGCTGCAGGATGAGGTAAAGGCGGCTCCGCATACGATAGCTGTTGGTGTTCAGCCGAATAACCAGATTCCTTTATATTTGGCAGCGGCCGATCTGTTGGTGCTCCCATCTTACCGCGAAGGCCTGCCAACCGTGTTAGTTGAAGCAGGGGCTGCAGGAACACCGGTTATCGCAACAAATGTGGGTGGGATACCCGAACTGTTGAACGCTGGCAGGGGGTTGATGATCAGTGCCAAATCGGTTGGAGAGTTAAAGCAGGCGATTCGGAATGTGAGATTGAAGAAGCATGATGTTGTAGAACAAGCACAGCGCTTGCGAAAGTACGTATATGAACATTATGATGCGGACTCTAATGCGGCGAGGCTCATACAGCTGTATGAAGGCTTGGTGGCTGATGTTCCGCAAGCGATGGAATAAAGCGCTGCAGCAACCATTAAATACAAAGGTGGATGGTACATAAACTATGAATAATCTAACAAGCACCCAGGGTGCGGCAACCGTCGGTATCCAATTGCGAATTCCATATGCCCTGCCATTAATAGATGAGAGAGAGATTCAGGAAGTCATTCATTCCCTTAAATCCAATTGGCTCAGTCGCGGTCCCAAAACCCTTGAATTTGAAGAGAGCTTTGCCGCTTCTGTAGGCAGTCCGTTGGCAATTGGTCTGAACTCCTGCACAGCCGGTCTTCATCTGGCACTGCTCGCTTATGGAGTGGGCCCTGGCGATGAGGTAATTACAACGCCTTATACGTTCGTAGCAACGGTAAATACGATCATTCACTGTGGAGCGACCCCAGTGTTCGTCGATATTGATCCGGTTACGATGAATCTGAATCCGGATCTGCTCGAACAGGCTGTAACGAGTCGTACCAAGGTTGTGATTCCAGTCCATTTTGCCGGTTTACCTTGTGAGATGGACCAGATCCTGCAAATTGCCGAGCGGTACCAATTAAAGATCATAGAAGATGCCGCCCATGCTGTGCATACCAAATATAAGGAACGGATGATCGGGAGCATCGGCGACGTGACGTGCTTCAGCTTTTACGCAACCAAAAATCTGACGACTGGGGAAGGCGGCATGGTGACGACCCGTGATGAGGAAATTGCCGATCGGATCCGAATGCTCAGTTTGCATGGAATGGATAAGAACGCCTGGAATCGCTACACGGAAAAAGGCTCCTGGTATTATGAGGTGCAGCAGCCTGGCTTTAAATACAATATGACCGATATACAGGCCGCCCTCGGATTGGTGCAGTTGAGCAAGCTATCTTACATGCAGGATCTGCGCGAGCTGTACGCAGCGATGTATACATCGGCATTTAGCTCGAATGAGGCTTTGATCCTTCCGGCAGATTTGCCAGGGCATCGTCATGCCTGGCACTTATATGTGATTCGCCTACAGGAGGATATGCTGAGCATTTCACGCAGCGAGATGATCGAGCTGCTGAAGGAGGCGGGTATTGGTACGAGTGTCCATTTTATCCCGGTGCCTCAGCACCCTTATTACCGTAGGCTCGGATTTTCCGTTGACGATTACCCGGAAACCAAGAAGGCCTATGAAGCGGCAATTTCACTTCCACTTTATCCAGGTATGACGATTGAGGAAGTGAATTATGTCAGCTACCATGTGAACCGTATAGTGGATGCTCACAAAAGGTGACAGGTCCTGATGAAAGGAAAGGCGAGTCATGAAGACAACTTATACAATTACAAAGCGCACATTTGATATCTTGTTCTCCTTGTTCGGACTGCTCCTGCTTTTGCCCGTATTCTTCATCTTAATCAGTTGGATCAAGCTGGATTCCAAGGGTCCAACCCTGTTCAAGCAGCAGCGCGTTGGTAAAGACCAGAGGCTTTTTACGATTCTCAAATTCCGTACGATGGTTGTGGACGCCGAGCTGATGGGCAAGCAGATTACTGTTGGTCAGGACCCGCGGATTACAAGAAGCGGAAGACTGCTGCGCAAGTACAAGCTGGATGAACTGCCGCAGCTGATTAACGTCTTAATGGGGCATATGAGCTTTGTCGGTCCACGGCCCGAGGTTCCGTATTACGTCAACTACTACAGCGAGAAGCAAATGGCGGTGCTTTCCATACGTCCAGGCATTACCGACTGGGCATCCATCAAATACAGCGATGAAAATTCGCTGTTGAGCTCGGCGGAGCAGCCTGAGAAGCTGTATATCGAGAAAATTATGCCAGATAAGCTGGATATGAACCTGCAATATTTGCAAAGTGCCTCTTTGACGAAGGATGTACAGATTATTGTTCGAACGCTGCACAAAATTTTATGAGACAAGGAGCTGATTTCGTGTGTTCAATGTGAACGAGCAAGCATTTGTCAAGCTGGGCTGCAATGTTCAGATACAGGAAGGTGTTGTCTTTGGTGATAAGGTATCAATCGGGAATAATGTAATTATTTATGAAGGCACGATTATTGGAAGCGAAGTTATGATCCAGGATAATGTGGTAATAGGTAAACAGCCATTTAAGGCCAAAAATTCAGTTTTACTGGATCGCCCCGAACAAGCGCCTGCTGAAATCGGCAGCGGATGCACCATTGGCACCTCATCGATTATTTATGCAGGAGCCAAGCTCGGTCAGGATGTGTTTGTCGCTGACTTGGCAACGATTCGTGAACGTGTACTCGTGGGCGATAAAACGATTGTCGGACGGGGCGCGTCCATTGAGAACGACTGTACCGTAGGCAGCAGGTGCAAGCTTGAAACGAACTGCTACATCACGGCGTATTCGAACCTTGGCAATGATGTATTCGTAGCGCCGGGTGTGATTACAAGCAATGATAATTTTATGGGGCGGACCCGAGAGCGTTTTTCCAAAATGAAGGGGATTACGATGAAGGATGGTGCCAGAGTTGGGGCCAATGCGACTACGCTTCCAGGTATAACTATTGAAGCTGACGGCGTGGTAGCAGCCGGAAGTATCGTGACCAAGGATGTGGCTGCTGAGGAGCTTGTACTCGGTGTTCCGGCCAAATATGTACGCAAGGTGCCTAAAGCGGAACTGCTAAAATATCAGTAAGCAAGTAAGCACTCGATATAACGGGTTTCTATTTAGTAATGACGTATTCGACCTATTCCGTTATGACATGGAGAGATTCTAATGATAAAAAGATGCTTGGACCTTCCGACCGCTCTTGTGCTGACCTTACTGCTGCTGCCGGTGATGATCGTCACAGCGATAGCTGTCCGATTCAAGCTGGGTTCGCCAATCCTGTTTAGGCAGCTGCGTCCTGGTAAGGAAATGAAGCCATTTACGCTGCTCAAATTCAGGACGATGACAGATGGGGTCGACCCAAGTGGCAAGCTGCTCCCTGACGAACAAAGGCTAACTCCCTTTGGTCTTAAGCTGCGCAGGCTCAGTCTGGATGAGCTGCCGCAATTGTTTAATGTGATTCGTGGAGATATGAGCTTGATTGGACCGAGACCACTGCTGATCCGTTACCTGCCTTATTTTACGGAGGAAGAGAAGAAACGGTTTTCGATTCGTCCAGGAATTACGGGTCTTGCGCAAATTAACGGTCGCAATAACATCGGTTGGGGTGGGAGGTTCGCATTGGATATCAAATATGTAGAAGAGCAGACACTGGTAATGGATGCAATAATTGTATGGCAAACGATAGTAAAGGTCATCGGACGCAAGGATGTAGCGGAAGCACCGAGTCTGACCCTGCCGGATTTGGATGACGAACGTAGACTATGGGGGCGAAAGGATGCAAGCAAAAGTTAGATGGAAGCTGGTGTTATTCGGAAGTATGGGTGTAGCCGTCGATTGCCTGAAATGGCTGCTATCAGAGGACAAATTCGAGGTCATCGGTGTAGTATGCACACGAAAGCCAAGATCGGCATGGCGTATAGCTGTTGATGATCAGGATATGCAGGAAGCAGCTGTCCGTTGGGGAGTCCCCTTGCTCACAATGGACGACGTACTTGAATTGGAGGCGGATATAGGCTTAAGCGTGCGTTTTCATGAGATATTGCGGCCCAAGCATCTGGAGCGGTTTCTGTTAGGTGTTGTTAATTTACATGGAGCACCTCTGCCGGACATGCGTGGGTCGATGTGTGACGCAGCCGCAATTATTGAGGGACGAAGCGAATTCGGCACAAGTCTTCATTGGATGGATAAGGGTATTGATACCGGACCGATTCTGGCAGTACGGCGTTTTCCGATTAATGCTGCTGACACGGTATACGAATTGTTTCAGCAAAGTAATCAGCTGGGATTGGAGCTAATCAAAGAAACACTGGTTCATATTGCCATGGGCAAGCTAAGGGGAACCTCTCAGCAGGATTATATGAATCAAACAGGTATCCAGGCAGCTACCTATTATGCGGAGCAGGTGCTTACTTATAAGTTGTTATCTGCGAAGCTGTCGTCAGAAGAAGTCAAGAGGCGGATACGAGCGTTCCAGTTTCCAGGTCATGTTCCGGCTCGTTTCATGTCAGATCAGGAAACAGCGGCCCTGCATTTCAAGCAAGCAGATAGTTAATAAGGAGAGGAATAGTGGTAATGAACATTCAGCTGTTAGGCGCCGGGCAGGCGGATCAATGGGATGCTTATCTACGTCAGGTACCGCGCAGCGATATTTACTTTACTGCCGGATACGCCAGAATTTATGAGGAAAATGGAGATGGAGAAGCACAGCTATTTATTTATGAACGTGATGGACAGTTCGTCTGTTATCCCTATTTGCTGCGCAATATTAGCGATCTGCCTGTAGTTGCCCGCTTGAAGCTTGGTCATGAGGTGTACGATATTTCTACGCCTTACGGTTATGGAGGACCGTTGACCAATGTGGTCGAGCCTGCGGACAAGGCGGTTATATTTCGCGAGTTTGAAAGTGTGTTCCATGCCTACTGTGAGGAGAAGCACATCATTACGGAATTCGTCCGGTTTCACCCGATATTGAACAATGCCTTGGATTATGAGGCTGTTGACCCCTGTTTTGTACGTAATACGATTTATATTAACCTGGATCAAAGCGAGGAGGATATGCAGAGGCAGTATTCCAGAGATAATCGAAATCGGATTCGACGGGCGTTAAAGGAGGGCCTTACCGTTGCTCAGGCCGACACCGGAGATTTGGAACAGCTACTGGCGCTCTATTACTCTACGATGGATAAGAAGCAGGCCCAGTCCTATTACTATTTCAGTGAACAGTTTTTTGCTAACACGGTACAAATACTAGGAGATCAGATAGGGCTCGTGGAGGTCAAATATGGTGACAAGGTCATTGCTTCCGCGATGTTTATGTATAGCGGCGAATTTGCGCACTATCATCTGATGGGCTCCGATAGACAGTATTTGCCGGTGGCACCGATTAATTTGCTGATTCATTATGCGGCTACGCAGGCTCGTGAACGTGGGTATCGTTACATGCATCTGGGGGGCGGCTATACAGGCAACGATAACTTGTTTCGTTTCAAGCGGAGCTTTAACGAGAAGACGATGGCCGACTTTTATATTGGCAAGCGTATACACTGCGAATCCTTGTATCAAGCCATCATAGAACCTATTGCAATCTCAATGGTTGAACAAAATTATTTTCCTTTGTACCGACATCCGGAGCTTCAGGAAGCACCAATATCATCCATATTGATTGGGTCCGCTCATTCTTAGCAAAGAAAGGTGAAATAAATGAACGATGCACAAAAAATTTATTTATCGCCACCCCACATGGGGGAGCAGGAACAGCTTCTAGTTATGGATGCCTTTGCATCTAATTGGATTGCTCCAATCGGTCCTCATGTGGATAGCTTTGAAAGAGAGCTGGCCGACTATGTTGGCGCGCGAGGGGCTGTAGCCTTGTGTTCCGGCACCTCTGCTATCCATCTGGGGCTGCGACTTTTGGAAGTAGGAAAGGGCGATATCGTTTTTTGCTCGAGCTTAACCTTCATTGCCAGCGCGAATCCGATTGTGTATCAAGGGGCTGAACCCGTATTTATCGATTCCGAGCCTGATTCATGGAATATGTCCCCAAGCGCACTTCAGCAAGCTTTTATCGATGCAAGCTGCCTGGGTAGGATGCCTAAAGCTGTCATTGTGGTCCACCTATATGGGCAAAATGCCGATATGGATGCCATTAAGCCAATTTGTGATCACTATGGAGTACCCATTGTGGAAGATGCCGCCGAATCTTTGGGTGCCAGCTACAAAGGTGCCATGAGTGGAACGATTGGGAAGCTTGGGATCTATTCATTCAGTGGTAATAAAATTATTACAACCTCTAGCGGCGGTATGCTTGTATCGGATGATGAGGTGCTGCTCAAGAAGGCAAAATTTTTGGCCACACAAGCCAGAGAGCCCGCCCGACACTACCAGCATAATGAGCTCGGCTACAATTACCGGATGAGCAATTTGCTAGCGGCTGTGGGTCGTGGGCAGCTTGGTGTACTGAATGACCGGATTGAATCTCGTCGTGCGATTTTTGAGAGGTATAGGGAAGGATTAAGCGCATTTCCGGGAGTTTCCTTTATGCCTGAAATGTCATATGGAAGGTCGAATCGCTGGTTGACGGTGATGCTGTTGGATTCACGATTGACCGAGACGACACCGAACCAGCTTATCGATGCGTTGTCCGAACAAAATATCGAGTCAAGACCGTTGTGGAAGCCTCTGCACCTTCAGCCGTTATATGAGGGGGTACGCTATTACCCGCATAGTCCTGAGGAAAGTGTTTCGGAGCGGTTGTTTCACTCAGGTATTTGTCTGCCATCAGGGTCAAACTTATCGGTGGAAGACATGAATCGAGTTATCCGTTGTATGAGCGGTTGCATGAAGAAGGAAGTCGTCAAAAATTTCCGTTAAAGTATAGCTGACAGTCGACTGCTCAGTACCAAGAAGGTAGCAGGAAGGTGAAGCCAGAGGATGGTTATTTTATGTTACACAATCTGAACAATCGAACACATTCCCGTTCCGTGGTGTGGTATTTGCTGCCGCTTCTTCTGTGGATTGTCATTATTATACTGCTGTCCTTTCAGCCCTACTCACAGCAAAGCGTTCAACCATGGCTGAAATCACATTTCACACCGCAGCAGCTAGCTGATCGGCTCCCTGATGTAACGATTCATTATCTGGGCTCAGAGGTTGCAGCGAAGAAAAGACCTTATACCTTCGTCGAGTTTTTTGTCAGAAAAGGGGCGCATCTGTTTGTTTACTCTGTGCTGGCTGTTCTTTCCTACCTGTTTGTGACCCCATTCTTTCGCCGTGTCGCATGGAAAATGATTGCTGCTTTATTCGCCGTGATGCTGGTTGGCGGACTGGATGAGTGGAACCAGTCGTTTACAATCGCCAGAACCGGAGCTGTGCAGGATATTGGCATCGATTTACTTGGGGCTGGTATGGTCCTGCTGCTTGTTATCCTGTTTGAGAGGAGAAGAAGATGAAAACTAAAGTGATTGATGAGCTGTTTTTGCTTAGGGCTATCGCCTGTCTTAGTATCGTGCTGCTGCACTCCATCCATCGGATTTATGGTGATGAGACCATGATCATCCGAATGATTACGCTTCTGATGACGTTTGGCACGCCGACCTTCGTATTTATTTCCGAATTTATTTTATCCCATTCGTACCCGCATTCCATCCCGCGCCATTTTTGGGGAAAGCGGATTTCTTACATTTTAGTCCCTTATGTGCTATTTGGTATTTTTTATGCCGGGATGAAGGCGGTTGAGGCCAGTATGACTACGGGTGCGCCGCTCGTGCAAACCTTTATGGAGCTATCCCTGCTTCATGTACTGATAGGCGACTATCATGGGTATTTTATTCTGATTATTTTCCAATTTTATTTGCTTCATCGTTGGTTTCAAGTTTACATTCAGCGATATTCAGCAAAGCTTGTGCTGGGTGTTTCTTTAGTCATTAATTTGGCCTACTTGGGCTTTTTTAACTTTACCGACCCGATGAATATTCCTTATTCCTCTTATATTTGGAGTAAATTATATTGGGTTCCTTGTCTGGGGTGGCTGTTCTACTTTACACTAGCTTATTATTGCGGACGTCATTATGAGGTATTCAAGGACCATATTCGCCGCAATGGCCAGTGGATTATGGCTTTTCTGTTGGTGACAGCGGTCATTCCTTTATATTTAATGCAGCAGGGAATTTTAAAGGATATTTCTTCAAAAAGAGTGGATATGCTTTTTTTTACGGTCGCTATGAGCCTTTTTCTGTTTTATATCGCGATCCGGCTAAAAGAGGTTCCGCGGTGGATACTGACCATCAGTCGGTATTCGTTCGGGATTTATTTGTTTCATCCGTTGTTTTTGGCCGTCATGGTGCTCATCACGCGTAGAATCCCACTGTTGAACGAAAATATAATTGGAGTCATTGTTATGCTAGTGGGAAGCACATTGGCTTCGATCGTGACGCTGCATGTTTTAAACAAATGGAGCTGGGGACCTTATTTTGCTGGGAAGGTGGGAATGGGGAAGCGTGAGCTTGAATCTAAACCAATCCCCACTAAAGAGAGCTCTGCTAAAGAGCTGCCCGTATAAGAATCTTAACCACTTGCGAAACGATATATAAATGTGAATGATTGGAATTTTATACTTGACACGATACGATATGTATCATAAAATTAATGATAAAGATACAAATCGTTTCGTGTGAAGGTAGGGGGTCCTTATTGTGAAAACGGAAATATCAGATTCGTTGGAAGTGAGCGTTATTATCCCGACGTACAATGAAGAACCGTATATAGCCGGAGTTGTGCAAAGCCTGATTGATCAACAATTTTACGGACATATCGAAATTATAATCATCGATGGAGACTCCAGCGACCAGACGGTTGTCATCGTGAACAAGATGCGTGAGCTGCTGCCACTGAACCGCAGCATCGTCATTTTGAGCAACCCGAAGCGGCACATTCCGATATCCCTTAACATGGGGTGCCAGCAAGCCAAATCGAAACTATTGATCCGTTTGGACGGTCACACGTTTGCCCCTGTCAATTATGTGATGGAAGTGATCAAGATGTTGGGAGCGGATGGATCGAAGCGAATTATTTGTGGAGGCAGAATACAGATCGAACCGGGTACCCGGGCACTTGCCGCACAAGCCATAACATTGGGAGTCAGTCATCCGGTCGGTATAGGTAATGCGATGTACCGGACAATGGATGGCTTCGATGAAAATTGTCTTGAAGTAGATACAGTTCCTTTTGCCAGCTTTAGCAAGCAGCTCTGGATGGAATTGGGAGGCTTTGATGAATTTCTTTTGTACGACGAAGATTCCGACTTCAATTTCCGGGCCCGTCAGAAAGGCTGCAAAGTCATTCTGAATCCGCGTATTGTATTTACCTACTTTTCCAGACCGACGTTTTCTTTGTTAGGGCAGCAATATTATCGTTACGGTTTTTGGGTTTCCAAATTTCTTGTCAAGCATAAGAGACTTCCCACAATTAGAAAACTGGCTCCCATTACGTTTCTTGCTGCGCTGCTCGTTTTGGGCTTTATCCATATAGGTTTATGGCAAGTGCTGTTGCTGGTTTATACAGTTGTTATTGCCGTTGTTTCGTTTCGTGAAGCAGTTATCAAACGGAAAGATTGGAGGCTCTGGCTACCACTGTTCCTTGTGTTTCCAACCTTGCATTTATCCTATGGTATTGGCAACCTGATCGGGATTGCTACCAGTATCAGCCTGCCTTTTCAAGGAAAGCCATTCATAAGCTACAAGTAAGATGTCTGAATCAAAGGAGATCCTTATGATATCACTGATGTATCACGATGTAGTTGCTGTTGGTAAAGAAGATTCAAGCGGTTTTTTGGGTAGAGACGCAGGGGCGTATAAGCTGAACAAGGAGCACTTCAAGCTTCATCTTCATGAGATAGCTGGGCAGGATAAGGTGAGGGTGTCGACGGTTATTGAGGTACTGGAGAAGCAGGTCGAGACAGGGGGCCCTGTCATGCTAACCTTTGATGATGGGGGGGTAAGTGCGCATACGATCATTGCGGATTTACTGGAAGCTCAAGGATGGAGGGGGCATTTTTTCATTACAACCGGGCAGATTGGCACCGAGGGTTTTCTCTCCAAGGATCAAATTCGTTCGTTGGCAGCAAGAGGCCATATTATCGGAGCTCATTCCTGTACGCATCCAACGCGGTTTTCCGAATGCAGCTGGGAGCAGCAGGTACACGAATGGAAGGTCAGCGTGCAAACCTTGTCGGATATACTTGGTAAGAAGGTGACGACGGCATCCATCCCAGGAGGCTCTTATTCAGTCAAGCTTGCCAAAGCGGCAGCACTGGGAGGGGTACGGTATTTGTTCACATCGGAACCAAAAACTGATATTTCCATGGTAGACGGATGTTACATACTAGGACGCTACAGCATGAAGAAAGAGACGAAGCCAAAAACCGCTGCTGCGATAGCAGCTGGAGATCTAACACTGAGAATGAGGCAATCCATCTATTGGAATTTGAAGAAGGTAGTTAAGATTGTAGCCTGGAATGCCTATATGGCAATCAGAAAGAAGAGCTATGAAACCAAGGCGGCGCGCTTCTAGTAGAGTTGATAACTGCATGCGCGTCATTTGAAACGAATAGAATAGATTAAAAGACAAGATGGCCTAATGCCTTTCTTGTCTTTTTTAGTTACTCATAATGGCATGTGCATGTATCAAAGCGCAGCTTCTATTCATATAACATTGTATAGAAGGCAAATTCATAGAGTGGATTGCAATTCAGAATTACCAAATCTAATTTAGGCTGGTGATGACAGATGAGTAACAGCGTAACGATCAATAATATTAAGGACTATGGAGCAGTTGGGAATGGTTCGACTGACGATACAGCAGCTTTTACCAAAGCTGTGGCTTCGTTACCCAGTGGCGGTATTCTTTATCTACCGATAGGTACCTATTTAGTTACCAATCTAGTACTAGTTAAAAACAACCTTACCATACGGGCTGAAAAGGGTGCCAAGATTACGAGTTCCATCGTTCCGTCAGCAAGCGATGTAGCCATTATGAAAATAACGGGCAATAATCTGGTGATCAGTGATTTGGAGATTGCTTATACAGGGATTGCCACAGCGAAGCTCGGCGGGAAGGCTCGTAACGGACTACAGGTGCATGGCAACAACATCTATATTGAAAATGTTGAGGTACACAACACCACATGGGCCGGCATCGCAACAGGCGGTGTAGATACCAGTAATGTCACCATTCTGAACTGCAATTGCCACCACAACGGCATGGCTGGCATTAGCACGGGTAATACGGCCGATCCCAAGACAAGCGGTTATCCGACGGAGATTAACGTACTTGGCGGGTCGTACAATAGCAATGGGAACCCTTCCTTCAATACGTTTGATGGATATGGAATGACCCTTGATGTCATAACTGCCAAGGTCATTGGAGTTACAGCCAATTACAACTTTGGGCGTGGGATCGACTCGCATTATTGCCTAAAGAGTCTGCAGATTTCTAACAATTATTGTGAAGGTAACGGATTGGTCACTGATGGCAGCAAGGATACGATCGGGATCCAGGTGACGCGCACAGGCAGAAATGTGGTCATCAGCAACAACGTAGTCAAGGATATGAAATATTTGGAGTGCGTGGGTATCCTAGTTGGAGGAGATGCCAGTTATCCGACAAATGGCATAGGTAACGTCGTCATTACGGGTAATTCCATCGAGAACATCAAAAACGCTGGTATCTTTGTCAGAGGATATAAAACAGACCGGGTTGTCATTACGGATAATATTCTTCGCGATACCCTGGGTCTATTTGTTCAGCCGAATACTCCTGCCGATGCGAATGCACATATTAAAAACCTGTTGATATCCAATAATATTAACACCAATACGGGCGGCGATGCTTATTTGCAAATTGGTGGCCAAAAGAATGGAGACTTTATAACTGTCACAGGAAACGTGAGTGATTCTCTGAGTCTAGCATTCTATACGAAACATAAAGGTTCTTTCCAGATCAAGGATAACAAGCTATTACAGCCTATTACCCTAAGTTGTCCGGCAAGTACCGGCAATGTGGATGGGAACCTGTTCGAATTACTGAACTATACCGGTTCAACGGGGATGGTCCTGAATGAAGATTACTATAAGGGTTCCTTCAGAGGAAACACAATACTGAATTCACCCGGCTCAGGAATAGAAATATGCAACGGTACCTATGATGTTGCTAACAACACAATTATCAATCCAAGTCGATCAGGTTCAGGCCGTGGTAACGGTATCCTAGTAATTGACGGTACTCCGAAGATAACTAACAATTATATCTCAAGTACGGATGGAAAGATGGCAGTCGGTGTCCGCATAGATATTTACAACAGAGGCTTGCTCATTAATGGTAATACGATTGAGCATAGCACGGATAATACGTTAGGATATCGGAATACCGCCGGTAAAATTTATGCGGAGTATCTGGTCGATCCTACGATGAAGCAATTCCAAATGGGCTATACCGCAGCGCCTACAGATAAGCTCGGCTGGAAGGTAGGAGACCTGGTTTATCATAAGAGTCCGACCACGAACGTGGGCTGGATGTGTGTTTCTTCTGCATCGGGTTCAGGGACATGGGCCAATATGACAGGAAAGGCATAATAGTAGGAAAAGGTATTAAAAAGGACCCTTCAACTTCCACTTTTATTGTGGGTTAGAGGGTTCCTTTATTTTGAATTTGGCGTAGTAGGACTATTCAGTTTGTATCTCTGACATACCCCACCGCTGATTGTGTCAGCTGGGTCTCACGGCATTATAGAAGATATTTCATCGAATCTTCGACATTTACTGCTTAAAAGTGCAGCGTCTTCGTCATAAATATCGAACTTTCCTTTTCTACTTCTATTACAAAACCTTTTCGATAATAAAATTGTATGGCTCGGTTATTGGTCTTTTTTACGGATAAACTGTAGGCGTCAGATTCCAACCCAACTTGCTTTTCAAATTCATTGATAAGTTCTGAGGCAACACCAGTTCCTTTTGCATTTTCGGATACTGATATCGATAGCAGGCTGATTAAATTGGCATCAGTTTCAGAAACCGAGGCAGGGTCTGGTTTGATTAAACGTAGTCTTCTGAATGCTTGCAGATAAATATAGGGTCTGAATATGGTTTCAATAATATAATGCAGTTTATTGTCGTGGATAAATTTCTCCTTTGACTTATTCAGATTTACATATCGTCCACCCATAACAAAGCCATTGATCACTTCATCAGATACGCTTACAAGAAATATGCAGGAGTCCAGGTAGCTTTCATAAAATTTTTGGATCATCCTGACCGAGTACCTTCCCAGAAAGTGATCATTAAATTGCTGCTTATGAATTCGTGCAATCTCATTCATGTCAGAGTGATTTGCTTGTCTAATCATACGAAGTCACCTCCTATTAGTTAGATTGGAATGGATTCTAACGATTGCAGCGAAGGATGCTAATATTTGCTCTTAACCGGTCTGCTGCTCAGGCTTAAGTTCAATCGGAAGCAACTGCTGCTGCTCTTTACGTACAGGTAAGAAAAGCGTGTACCATTTCCCCCATACATCCATGGCGGAGTACCACAGATGATAAAGGTCATGATCCATACGGATCATACTAGCTTTATAGTGAAGGCTGTTTTCAAGCGGATGTAAAGGTTGGATAAAAGGCACGGCAGTTGTAGACCACTCATCTCCGTTCAGGCTGAACGCATAATGAAGGCGGGTGTGGACACCGCCGATTCCCTTACAAGTGGTAAGCAGCATATCCCAGCTGTTGTCCGGATTCAGGGTTACATCGAGATGCCAAGGCCAGACTCCATCGGGTAGCCCTGTCAATTGAACATCTTTCGGCTCAGACCAATTCTCCTTGAGCATAGGGTCACCCTTGCAGACTATTTTCTGGATCGATTTAAAATTACCCGCGGTGTAAGTCACGAAATACATCACAAACTGACTTCCATCATGAAGGACGCAGGCGGAGACCTGGATACTCTTATTGTTGTAAGTAATCTCAACGGGTGGTCCCCAATCGATCCCATTCAATGAATGCATAATGAACCACCGCTCCTCAAACGGAGTAACGCTCCGAAGATATTCACGATAAATCATATACATCTGTTTATCATGAATGAATAAATGAGGGTCGGACAAATAATCCGCCGTTGTGCCGGGAGATGGGACTAATGGATTGGAAAGGCCAGTTGGAACCGTCCAATGAATACCATTGTCGGATACAACAACTGAAGGATTTTCCAGCTGATCATTGCCGTCGGGATATGGGGTAAATGCCATCCAATAGCGATGCCCCTCCCAGGCTTGAGGGAAATAAAGCACGCTTGGATGGACGCATTGTCCGGATTGATCGTAAGTAGGTACAACGACTGGAATGGGCTGATGAACTCTTCCCTTATAAAGCATATGCTGGTATCTCCAAGAAACATAATGTCCGAGGCGGACCAGCTTTCTTTTCCATTTTCCAAGCTCTGCTCTTGGATTCATGAAGGGTTTCATCCTTTCGAGTCCGAGTAAGGTAAACCCTACTCGGGAGTTCTACTAATATTTGCGCTCAGTGGAGAGTGGGATGGTGAAGGTATCACCATCTGCAACAAGATAATCGTAACCCTTTGAATAGTCGCGGGGGTCCTTCCAGCCATGAACAATTGGGGTATCGCCCAATTCTATTTTTACTTTTCCATCGGGTAAGTTACTAGATCCTTTGATTTCAAAAACAGTGTTAGGGCTGTCGACCGCTAGCCCGGCATGATTGATACGAATGGAGCGTCCTGTTAAGGACCCGAACTGCATGTCGCCCAGCTTCTTCAGATCAACCTCCAGCCAATTGTTATCGGTAAGCCCACCACTCCAATTTGTAACCTTACCTTCAATACTTGGGGCAACTCCACTGATGGCAGGTGCTTCCGGAAGGCCGATGAAGGATCCTTCCTGTACATAAGCATAAACAGGCACAAGTGCTTTTTCGGAGTAATAGCCAAACGATCCCTGAAATTGTATTCGGTTGTCGACGATATATGACTTGTTACGATCAAGAGCGCTAATAATGTAGTCTGTACGCCCGCTTTTCAGAGTCACCTTGACAGCTCTTGCTTCCATATTGGGCACCAGATTTCCCTGATAAAAAACAGAAGCTTCTTCTATCGACTCTATATACCGTTCCTTGCGGTAAGGTTCAATGACGGACGTGAATGTACTACTCAATTCAGTACCGGAACGGTGAGCGAT
Source organism: Paenibacillus baimaensis (assembly GCF_025567575.1). Classification (NCBI taxonomy): domain Bacteria; kingdom Bacillati; phylum Bacillota; class Bacilli; order Caryophanales; family Paenibacillaceae; genus Paenibacillus; species Paenibacillus baimaensis. The sequence continues at coordinate 258,662 of NZ_JAOQIO010000077.1, forward strand.
CACATATCTCAATGATTCTGGATTGCCCGGCTTGTTTTGAGGAGGCTTGCCGTCGGCTAATGCGATATGATCTAATTTCCCGAGCATTGTCAGCCGCAAATGAATATCAGCAGGTCCAGGAAGAGCTTTCCACGTATCTGTTAGCTTCCAATCCATACTGGAGATCAGAGATGGATTGTTGGCTATCTTCACGTTCGTCAAATAATTGAAGCCGCTGGACGATTTAGTCGTATAAGCTTCGTTGGCATATGGGATCTTACTTCCTGCGTAGGTGCCCTCGGGCTGGTTTGTCAATTTTAGACCTTGGGTGGTTAGTACCCCATCTCCGGTATGGAAGCTGAAATCATGATTGCTTCCTCCCTGCACGCGAAAGAAGTCGACGGCATAGGAGTTGTTATCATCTACCCGAATGAGAGACGTGGTTCGCCGATACAGCTCTGTTTGGGAATAGACATGTGGGGCTTCTACATCGATGAGCTGCACTTGCCCTGTATTATCAAAATGCAGGGGGTTGCCAGTCCATGATTCAGACTGGATGCTTTTATCGACGGTGACAGTATTGTGACTGATCGTATTACGCTCCCAATACATGGAAAGCCAATTATTATCTGCGTAAGAGACATAACCCAAATCGGGCATTAGATCGAGTCCAAAAGCGTGCATACCCAAATTTAAAGAATCCTTATGGGCATGAGAAGTTGAATTACGGCCATAATACATCCACAAATCCCGTTGATTATCCGTTTTTTTCATTTCCTCTGCTGTCCTGGTTGTACCGTCTCTCAGAATAGCTAATCCGTATCCTGACAGGTTCACGCTGTTCAGTTGCAAGGTGCCTTGAGTTTTAATAACGTCCTGAATGTTTTTAATAGTTGTATCGGGGTCAAGCATAAAGATGTCGTTAATCAAGCCTGTGATCGAATTTTTGTTGGCAAACACTGCTGCCTGGGCGAGTAGAGGATCGCCATACACCTCGAAACCTTTAACAAGGGTATTTTTATTCAACCAGATTTCCGGTTTTCCTGTCGATCCTGAATCCCCAATGGAAGGAGAGTATTTACCCGAAAGCACAAAGGGAACAAATGCGGAGAACATTTTATGAAACTTCACATTTTGGTAAATATCCATTTCCGGATAACGGTCATAGCCATTCAGAATGTCAGCAACTTGTCGGAGATTATCCAGCCAGTAGCTGTTATACTCTGGACTCGCCTCGTTGCCCAGTCCATCTCTATCCACGTCGTACATCAACACGTAATTGATGTTGCCACCCGTTACTCGAACTCCCTTGCTATCCTCCATAAGCCCACCGGTGCGGAAAATAAAATCAATCCATTCCCGAGTCACAGCAGGATCATCGAGTACAACTGCCGCCATCGCCAACGTGCTCTGATGAAAGCCGACATTGCCGTAAATTTGTGCTTTTTTCACGGCAGGATAAATTTGTCTTAGAATTTGATCCTCAATGTGTTTGCGTATACTCCCTGCATTCAGTGGCTCTTCATCGGGATAATAGATCTTCCTGCGTTCTTCTAAAAATCGGACCCAATCGGAATCATTATCCTGCATGGCGGGGAAGAAGGCATCGTAGCAGCTAATAATATCGCGCAGTAAAGCAGCCTCCCATACCGAACCAAGGATTTTTCCTTGACCTGTCAGTCCGTGCGAGTTTCGGAATCCATCGTCCCACTTATAAGCCGAAACATCCATAGACGGGTATACATCAGCAATACGGTGCAGCAAGATAATTCCGGCACTCGCATATTTGGGGTCGCCTGTATACAAATAGGCATCACGTAGGCTGAGTAGAGCTTTGTTAACAAAATCTCTCCAGATCGCCCAATGGTTATAATAGGCAATAAAGGTGAACTTATTACCGCTTGCATCAATCCAGCCTGAGCCGTCATCGACGCCCCAGGTTTTCCCTTTATCGGGATACAGCTGATTGACAAGCAGACTCCGATCCGCAAGATTGGAATCAAAAATGCCATTGGCATTCAAACCGCTTTTATAATAGGCGCCGTAATCATTAGTAGGAAATTTGTATCCGCTCGATGGATCGGTAAGCTTCCATGGCTCCTTAGCCACGTTAAATTCATACGGGTAGGCACCATATTGATTGAGCTCCTGCCCAGTTATAGGGCTGCCTTCATATTGATTGACCGTGTAACTGCGCGGAATCGTTTGTGGTGTTATAGACTCCCAGAGTAAGGATGAGCCACGACGAAGATAACGATCCGCTTCAGCCACTGCATTATTGCGTATCGTTTTGGCCCAATCGTATTTGGCTATATTATTTCTGGCGGCTTGAACTTTCTTCGGAGTGTAATAGGTGCTTCTTGTTTTCACGGGATCTGTGCTCTGGAGTGCACTCGAGGTTGTATCCTCAAAAGGTATAAACAGCGCTATAGCCGACACGATAAATGAAAGACCAAACGTCCAAACTATAGATTTTTTCTTAAACCCATTGAATCGCATTCTCTCACTCCTCTTACTGCTCGTTATCCATGCTTGAATTAACCACTGTCTGCAGTCAACTGTTTACGATTTCTTTTATTTCGATTATCAAATTTCGGTTTCATCAGCTGTTCGTACAGCTCATTCAACTTGTGGCCCTCTGGCTCCCAATTATAATGCGTAACAGCGGCCTGACGTCCATTCTCTCCCATCCGCTGCGCTTCCTCCGGATGCTCCAGCACATATCGGATCGCATTTGCCATCAAATGGGGCTTCATGGGGGGGATACATAGACCGCACTGGTTGCCTTCGACAATTTGTTTCCACAAAGGAAAGTCGGAGGCAAGCACCGGTACACCTGCGGACATATACTCGAACAGCTTGTTTGGCTGCGACATAATAAAATTGGGCTCCGGATGCAGTACGACTAACCCCAGTTTACTTTGTGACATGATCTCACGAAATTGCTCTCGGTCGACCCTTCCTCGATAATCGACGAATTTCCAACCACTCAGCTGGCGAACCTGGTCAAGCAGTTCAGGAGGTGAAAAATTACCGCCAAGGAGTAGGTTAACCGGCATAATCCGATTTAACTGCTCAAGGCATTCGATTGTATCTTTAATGCCTCTGACCTCGGAGATGCTACCGATATAAGCAATATTATTATGTTCCTTGATCTTGGAGCCCTCGTGACTTATCAGTTCATCCAATAGAGGGAAGTTTTGAATTTCATAAGTATGTGGATTGTAGGTCCGAAACCGCTCGGCAATAAAAGGAGTCGCCGGGATGATGGCATCCATACGTTTGGACACAAACCGTTCTATAGCCTCGACACTTAGAGAAACTGGCTTTTTAAGCCAATCGGGAATCCAACCCTTGGAAAAAATATCTCGCGGAACATCTTCGTGAACGTCATAAATCACTCGTTTTCCAAGTATTTTAAGCAGCAGTCCAATAGGCATAAGCTCGGGATCATGGTAATGATAAATATCCGCATCCTGTCTCAAACATTCCCGAAACACCCTTATCGTTGTAAACAGCATGCGAGTGAGACGTCTTGAAGAACCTTTGCCAACACCGATGACCTGAATGCCATTGATAAGCTCATTTTTATCATGTGCGGCGATCAGTCTGACATCGTGACCGTAATTTTGCAGCGTGCTGCACTCTTTAAAGGTTATACGTGTATCATAGACATGGTGGACAGATGTGAAGTGGACAATTTTCATACTTGAACCGGCTCCTTTTGTTTAAGTGCACGAGATCGACGGGTGGGAATTTTCAATATGCCAGCTCCAAGAGATAACCCAATGACAAACCAGAAATATTTCATAATCGTCGTTTCTAGAAAAAACGATTCAACCATATAGGCAATCAGCAAGCCTTTGAGCAGCAGGTTCAAATTGCTTTCGGATGAAGCCCTGAACGTACGCCACAGGGAGGCTAGCATGAGGGCCAGACCAATAATTCCCGTCTGAATCGCAGCTCCCAAATAAATGTTGTGGGCTCCGTATGGTGGATATTCTTGATACTTGTGATAAGTACCTGACCCCGTGCCGATAATCAGATGGTCCGCGAATACACCAATAGCGTGTTCCCAAATCATCGTTCTGCCGGACCCTCCGCTGTCTACTGCCTGCTCAGAACGGGCTGTAATAATATGTTCAAGCTCAGGGATGGAAGTAACCCCAAACAACACAATTCCGCTGACCAGAATGACGGCGACTGCCTTTTTCCAGTTAAAATTAGCGAGCAGCATAAACAGTAGAGCGGCAGCTAATCCCATCCAGGCGCTGCGCGTACCAGAGAGAATGACGGCTGTGATTTGAATCAGGGCAATCGGAATTAACCCAACCCTGAGTAAAATTGATTTGCTGTGCAATACACAGTGGATAAGGTACAGCAGGCCGGGAATAATCATGGCGGCAAAATGGGCAACGCTTTGTTCCTCGAAGGCGCCGGTACGTGTACCCTCTGTCAGATCAGCGCCTTGCATGAAATTCACGATGCTATATAATGAAGTAATTGTTGTGGCAATACTGTAAAAGGCTAATAGAATGGGGATCCGTTTCGGGTTTTGATGTAGTAAATTGACCATCAACACCAACATAAAGAACAATTGCACATAAGTTGCAACGCTGAACCATACTGCGGCGAAGAAAGCATCAGGCGTCCAGAGGATGCTGGCTATGTTCCATACCAACCATACCCACCAAACGGCCGGTATGAGATTAAACTTGATTTGGCGGAAATGGGTAATCAGATATACAGCTGCAAAAAGAAGGCCGAACCCCTTGGTCAAAGTATTAAAAATCCCCCCCACCCTAAGAATATCCTCGAAAGGAATTGCCACCGAGTAAGCCACAAGAGGAATAAAAGGATATCGAAGAGAGAGGAACAACCCGTAAGTTAATGCTATCGCAATCAATATAATGAGCAAGGAATCCGTCATAATACCGGCTGCCAGAATCCCAATACAAAGCAACGATAACATCACGTACAGCAGTCCTGTTCGCTGTAATACCAATATTGCCACGCCCTATCATAATTAGTATAAAAGTGGAATTTGCTTAATATCCTACTTAATAAGTATTCAAAAATTTTCATACTCACATCTTTGACACGTTTTGTAACAAGTATCTATAAATGAATAATACGATACGTTTTGTATCAAGTCAATAGCCAGCTTTTATTTATTTGTTGAAATTCAGCCACTATCCATTAATGATATCATTAGACAAAGCTTCCTTACGGGTGATATGATGAAACTAGACAATTGTATACGTGATAGAATAGGTGCGAGTGCTGAGAAATCTCATTCGCTTAAAAGGGAAGCCGGTTAAAATCCGGCACGGACCCGCCACTGTAGAGAACGCTAATCGAGATTGGCAAATGCCTGAAAGATGGATCCACTGAAGCAGTATTAGTGCTTTGGGAAGGAATCGGGCACGATGTTCTGAGTCAGGAAACCTGCCTGTTTAAACAACACTGTTAACCTACGTGGATTTAGGCAAGTGTTAGAGACTGGCTTACTTACAGAGGTAAAGGGCAGAGAGCCTATTGTCGATACCCTGTATGTATGTGATGCAACAGCATTTCTAACACATTGGAAGTGCTTTTTTTGTTGTCATTTTATCGATGTGGATAGGGAAAGGATGTGCAGCTTGTGGCAGGGAAATTGCTGATTGTCGGTTTTGGACCCGGCAGCTTTGAACATATAACGAAACGGGCTCGTGAAGCGCTCCAGGAGAGCGATGTAATCATCGGTTACAACACCTACGTAGACTTAATCAGCGGTTTGCTGAGCGATCAGCAAATTGTAAGAACGGGTATGACTGAGGAAGTAAGCCGTGCTCAAGAGGCGGTGCGGCAGGCGGAAGCAGGGAAAAAGGTTGCGGTCATTTCGAGCGGTGACGCTGGTGTATACGGAATGGCGGGTCTGGTGTACGAAGTACTGATGGAAAAGGGTTGGCACCCGGAGGGCGGCGTGGAGGTTGAGATTATTCCCGGTATTTCGGCGATTAACTCATCGGCATCACTGCTGGGCGCTCCGATTATGCATGATTCCTGCACGATCAGTCTTAGCGACCATTTGACGCCTTGGGAACTGATTGAGCGGCGTGTTGAAGCGGCTGGACAGGCGGACTTCGTAATCGCCTTGTACAATCCGCGAAGCGGCAGACGTACTCGGCAAATTGTGGAGACACAGCGGATTCTGCTGAAGTATCGTTCACCGGAAACACCAGTCGGTATTGTGAAAAGCGCGTATCGGGATCGTCAGCATATCGTACTGACGAATCTGCGGGATATGCTGGATCACGATATTGGCATGTTGACTACGGTCATTATCGGCAATTCGTCGACAATGGTCTATGACGGATTGATGATTACGCCTCGTGGCTACCAACGCAAGTACACGCTTGGTGCCGACGTGCAGCCACTGCGGCCGCATCAGAGGCTGCGGCAGGAAGCAGAGCCTTGGGCGCTGGAGCAGCTGCCAGAGGAAGCAAATGATGAGTACGATGATGAGGAATGGGAATCCGAAGAAGAAGGAGACTCCCTGATTGAGGATATAGACGATGAGGAATGGGATGACGAGGAGGATGAGCGCATCCCGAACGTTGGGTCGACGTCAGCAGCAATCCGCCAGCCAGGTACCCTGTTAACGAGCTCCGCATCGCCAGGCCCGGGAACAACAGGTACACCGAAGCTGGCAGGTGTGTCCACTGCTGTTGAGCCGAGTGCTGTAGCAGTAGCAGAACGCCACGTCAGTTCAGATCCACTGCTGCTGGCCATGGAGGCTCTGCAGCTTGTGGATCGAAGGAATGGAGTGGGAGTAACCAACACGTTGGCGGCTCCATCTGCGGTGACTGCATCAACAGATGAACCAGCACGATCTGCAGCACCTGCTGCGGTCACCGCAGGTTTGTTCAGGCAGCAGTCGATCTTTGAGCTGGCCGTCAGCCCAGGCGTGGCCAACAAGCAGTTCACGGCGAAGCAGATGCTGACTTTGGCAGCCGTTGTCGGCGACAAGGGATCGATGGAATATACACCACATCATCAACTGATCTTGCGTGTGCCTACAGACAATCCGGCAGAGATTACGGATAAGCTTAGGATGGAAGGCTTTTTGCTGGCTCCGATTGGCGATGTCGCACAGGTAAAGGCTTGCGATTTTTGCAATGGAGAGAAGGGTGAGTCTATTCCTTATGCAGAGGAACTGCAGGCGAAGCTCGGTGGGCTGGGCGTTCCCAAAGAAATGCGAATCGGCTTCAATGGCTGCGGAATGGCCTGCTATGGTGCCGTCAACGAGGACATCGGAATCGTCTACCGCAGGGAGAAGTTCGACTTGTTCCTGGGCGGTAAAACCGTAGGCCGTAATGTTCACCCGGCTCAGCCGGTTGCTGAAGGGATCAAGCCGGAGGATTTGGTCTCCACGATTGAAAATATTATGCATCGATACGTAACCGAAGGTCACCCGAATGAAAGATTCCATAAGTTTTTTAAAAGAGTCAAGGAGCTTGAAGGCTACCGTCATCAAGATTTGCCTGTCTTTACTATAGAAAATGCAATTTGCGGAGATTAGGACTAATACGAATAAGATGCTTGTAACGGTGTAAAACATCGTAAGGAGAAGCTATTTTATCCGATTTATTCGTTTTGTTCAGTTGTAACGATGTTTTATAGCGTACCCGTTACTTATTGGATGAAAGTTGCTGTTGTTATGATGTTTTATATCGGTTCAGATGCTTATTTTGAGAGAGATGCTTCTATAATAAGAAGTTTTGCTAATATCCGCCTTTGTACGATGCTGTTAAGGCATTCAAAAATAATTTTTCTAAGTGATATGAAGCTTATGTTTAGGAAGCCAGTTTTGGTTAGAAACACACAGTTTGAGCTTACGATGCAGTTTTCCTTCGGAAAACTATGAGGAGGTAACCCATGAACGCTGTATTATTTGTAGGGCATGGTAGTAAAGATGCCGAAGGTAATGAAGAAATCAGACAATTTGTTGGCGCGATTGCGAAGGAGCTTCAAGGGCCGCTCGTTGAAACGTGCTTTTTGGAGTTCGAGAAGCCGAACATTCGTCAGGGAATTGATCAATGTGTAGCCAAGGGTGCGACGCAGATCGCTGTGGTGCCCATTACTTTATTTTCTGCAGGACATGCCAAAATTCATATTCCAGCAGCTATCGACGAGGCCAAGCTGCGTCACCCGTCAATTCGTTTCAATTATGGCAGACCGATAGGTGTCCATGAGCAGGTATTGGACATTCTTACATCACGTCTGGGAGCAGCCGGAATAACGGAAGCTACCTTGCAGGAGCAAGGACAGGAACTGGAAGAAACGGCCATATTGGTCGTGGGACGGGGCAGCAGTGATGCAGACGCTAACAGCGATCTGTTCAAAATATCCCGGTTATTTTGGGAAAAGCTGAAAGTAAAATGGGTAGAAACAGCTTTCATTGGTGTAACGGCTCCTTTGCTGGAAGAAGGGATGGAGCGATGTTTGAAGCTCGGCGCCCGCAAGGTCATCATACTTCCCTACTTTTTATTCACGGGAGTTCTGATCAAACGGATGGAGAGCATGCTGGAAACTTTTGAAGAACGCTACCCAGAGCATCAATTTTCACTGGCTGATTACTTTGGATTTCATCCGAAGCTGCGGCAAATTTTGATTGAACGTGCAACGGAAGCTTTGCAGGGTGAAGCCAAAATGAACTGTGATATGTGTCAGTACCGGATCGCCGCGATGGAGCATATCGATCACCACCACCACGATCATGACGATCATCATCATGGACACGACGATCACGACCATGATCACGATCACCATCATGGACATGATCATCATAATCACGAACATGATCACCATGATCACGACCACGACCATAACGATCATCACCACCACGATCATCCTCATGTCCATAATGAGACTGACCACGACCATTCGCATGATGAAGAGCATGACCACGATAAACAGCCTGTCAACAACAAGACTGTTGCATCATCCTAATAGAAGGAGGCGTAACGATGATATTAGTTATGGCCGGAACCAGCGACGCAAGGGAACTTGCTGTTTCCATTCAGCAGACGGGTTATGACCTGCTTACTACTGTTGTAACAGACAGCGCTGCGCAATCGATGGAGAATGCCGGTCTGCCTGTGATGGTAGGTCGGTTAACCGCCGAGCAGTTAGCTGCATTAGTCAAGGAGCGCGGTGTTCGTACGATTGTAGACGCCACGCATCCTTTTGCCGAGGAAGCCTCGAAGAACGCAATCACCGCTGCGCGTGAAGCGGACGTGCCCTATATTCGCTATGAACGGGATCGGCTTACTTTTGATGGCAATCCGCTCATTACCTATGCTGACGACTACGAGCAGGCAGCCGAGATGGCCGCGGCCAAGCAGGGTGTCATTATGCTGACAACGGGCAGCAAGACACTGCACATTTTTGCCAAACGATTGTTGAACGAGCCGAACACGACATTGGTTGCCCGTATGCTTCCCCGTCGAGATAATATGGAGAAGTGTGAAGAGCTTGGACTGCTGCAAAAAAATATTGTCGCGATGCAGGGCCCTTTTTCCAAAGCTTTAAATACGGCCCTGTATGAGCATTATAAAGTCACGCTGATGATCACCAAGGAGAGCGGTAAGGTAGGAGCTGTCGATGAGAAGCTGGAATCGGCGCTGGAGCTTGGTATTGAAACGATCATGATTGGACGGCCAGAGGTTGAGTATGGGGTACATTTCAGTGATTTTGAAGATGTAATCAAGAAGCTGAACGAACTATTGAAGGGGGTATAAGCAGGATGGATTTTAAAACGGAATTTAAACCATTGACGGTACAGCCGCAGGAAATTGAGGAACGCAGCTTTGAAATGATCACTGAGGAACTTGGGGAGCATCCTTTTACAGAGGAGCAGTATCCTGTTGTGCAGCGTGTTATTCATGCCTCTGCGGATTTTGAGCTGGGACGCAGCCTTGTTTTCCATAGAGACGCCATTACAGCGGGCATTAAGGCTATTCGCGAAGGTAGACCTGTTGTTGCTGATGTACAAATGGTACAGGTTGGCATCAGTAAGCCGAGAATTGCCAAATTTGGCGGCGACGTGCGAGTGTATATTTCTGATCCTGATGTGATGGAGGAAGCGAAGCGCTTGAATACGACACGCGCGATCATTTCGATCCGTAAGGCGATTCTTGAAGCGGAGGGAGCCATCTATGCAATTGGTAATGCACCTACGGCACTGCTGGAGCTTATTCGACTTGTCAAAGAGGGTGCTGCTAAGCCAGGTCTTATCGTTGGTGTTCCGGTCGGCTTCGTATCGGCTGCGGAATCGAAGGAAGAATTGGCGAAGCTGGATATTCCTTTTATTACGAATATTGGGCGTAAAGGCGGCAGCCCGGTAGCGGTGGCAACGGTTAATGCGATCTCGCTGATGGCTGAACGGCTGGGCTAGGTCACACTATGGCGATGGACAAGTCCGGGAGCAAGGAAGCACAAGATGCCAAGCCACTGCGCCATGGTTATACGACGGGCTCTAACGCGGCGGCGGCGACCAAGGCCGCTTTAACGGCGCTAATCACGCAGGACGAGCAGACGGAAGCTACGATTCATTTGCCAATCGGTCAAGATGTGACATTCACGATAGTACGCTGCGAATTTACGTTAGAGCGGGCGGAAACCGAGGTGATCAAGGATGGTGGGGATGACCCGGATGCGACTCATGGCGCGCGGATTATTGCTGAGGTTACATGGCGGGACGAAAGTGGTATTGAGCTTGATGGCGGTATTGGCGTCGGACGCGTTACGAAGCCGGGCTTACCCGTTGAGGTTGGAGAGGCGGCAATCAACCCGGTTCCCCGCAAAATGATTCGTCAGGCAGCAAACGATGTGCTGAAACAGTTTGAGGTGGACCGCGGAGTACGAGTCGTTATATCAGTCCCGGACGGCGAGGAAATCGCCAAAAAGACTTTGAACGGCAGGCTTGGCATCCTCGGTGGTATCTCTATCCTCGGTACGCGGGGGACGGTGGTACCTTTTTCTACAGCCGCCTATAAAGCAAGTGTGGCTCAGGCTATTCGGGTCGCTGTCAAATGCGGCTGTGAGCACATCGTGCTATCCACAGGTGGACGGACGGAGAAGTATGGCATTGATATGTATCCCGAGCTGTCTGAGGAAGCTTTTGTGGAAATGGGTGATTTTGTCGGATTTGCCCTACTGCATTGCAAGCGACAAGGCATTAAGCGCGTAACGATGGTTGGAATGATGGGTAAATTTTCCAAAATCGCGCAAGGTGTGATGATGGTGCACAGCAAGAGCGCGCCGATAGATTTTGGTTTTCTCGCCAAGGTTGCTCTGGAGGCCGGAGCCACGGAGGAGCAGGCTGAATTGATACGGGGTGCGAACACGGCGGCTTTGGTCGGTGATTGGATGCAGGCATGGGGATACCCTGGTTTTTTTGAGCTATTGAGCAGCTATTGCTGTGACATGGGCTTGAAAGAAGTGGGGGGCGGTATGGAGCTGGATACCGTAATTATTTCGATGAAGGCCGTACTGCTCGGAAGTGCACGGAGAATAGGTGCGGAGGATAGGTGAAAATTGAGCTGCGCGGGGACTAGGTGAACAGTACCGCTGCGCGACCGAAGTGTTCTTCCGATCACTGTTGTTCCCGAATTTTTGTGATTGTATAAGACATGTGATGGTTAAAATTCGGGAACAAAGGTGAACGCTGACGCTTCTCCAGAACACCACGGTCACTCCGCTCGTTATTCACCGGGCTTTTTTAAAAATAGAAAGAACATGCGTTTTCCTTAAGATTATGGTTACGTAATGTTTTCAAGAAGACGATAAGCGATTCCAAGCGTTCCTCTGGAACGCTCTAAAGTCCGATGAATCAATAGCGGAGTGGGCGGAATCATTCTGGAGAAGCGAAGCGTTCGCTTTTGTCTCTGGATTTCTACTGCTAAATGTCTTGTACCATCAAGAAATCTGGAGACAACAGTGATCGGAGGAATGATCCGCACGCGAAGCGGGACCTATTCATCAGTACTTTAAAGAAGTCAGCGTTGCTGAAGCAACGCTTTAAGACTATGCTTACGAAGTTAGCATTCCATTGGAACGCTTTAAGGAGACTAAACAATGAGCGGACAACAACCGCATGTACAAATAACGAAGCCCAAAGTGATCGGCATAGGCGATAACGGAAGGGATAGCCTGCTGCCTCTGTATGCAGATTGGATCGACAGCAGTGAGCTGCTGGTCGGCGGTGAGCGTCAGCTGCAATTTTTCCCTGACCATCAAGGAGAGCAGTTGGTCATTAAAGGTGGTTTGAGCGAGCTGGCAGCCCGCTTGAAGACAGAGTCGGAGCAAGGACGCAGTGTCGTGGTACTGGCCTCGGGCGATCCGCTTTTTTACGGGATTGGCGGGTATTTGAGCTCCAAGCTGGCGGTTGAGGTGTTTCCGAATCTGAGCTCGATCCAGCTTGCTTTTGCACGAATGGGGGAGAGCTGGCAGGATGCCGAGGTTGTGAGTGTTCACGGTCGGAGCATAAAGGGCTTAGCTCAGCGCATTGACGGGAAGAAAAAGGTAGCGCTGCTTACGGATGAAACGAACAGTCCGCAGGAGATTGCCCGCTATTTGCTCGCTTTTGGTATGACGGAATATCGTGTATTTGTTGCGGAGAACCTGGACGGACCGAACGAACGTACGGGCTGGTATGAGCTGCATGAATTGGCTGATCAGGCAACGGAAGCTTTTTCGCCACTCAATGTCGTTATTTTACGTCAAAGACCAGGTGTTTCCACCGCAGATTTGCCTGATTGGCCGTTCGGTATTGACGATGAGTTGTTTGCTCAGCGCAAGCCGGATAAGGGTCTGATCACCAAGAAGGAGATCCGTGTTCTGAGTCTTGCCCAGATGGGACTTCGGTCTGACAGCATCGTCTGGGATATTGGAACGTGTACCGGTTCGGTAGCGATTGAAGCAGCACGCATTGCCAGACAAGGCGCGGTATATGCAATTGAAAAGAATGAAGCGGATCTCGCCAACTGTTTGGAAAATATGACGCGTTTCCGCGCTGATATAACAGCAATTCAGGGGCGCGCACCACAAGGTTTGGAGACTTTTGCCGATCCTGATGCGGTGTTCATAGGAGGCAGCGGTGGTGAAATGAAAGAGCTGCTGCATGTGTGCTGCACGCGACTTCGGCCCGGAGGCAGAATCGTGCTTAATGCAGTGACGATTGAAAACTTATATGAGGCTAACCGAACATTTGCTGAGGAAGGATTTGCTACGAATATTACTTTGGCACAAATTTCGCGGAGCAAGCCGATTTTGGATATGACCCGATTTGAGGGACTTAACCCTGTTTATATTATAACGGCCCGGCATCAAGAGCCGGAGAGTACAGCAGTAAAGGAGACGAAGGCAGTTGAGTAACTTAGGTATTTTGTATGGCTTGGGTGTTGGGCCCGGTGACCCGGAGCTGATTACGGTAAAGGCTTTCCGGCTTCTGAAGGAATCCCCGGTTATCGCATATCCGCGCAAAAAGCGGGGAGCCAAGAGCTACGCCTTAGCGATTACTGAGCTTTATGTCAATACGGAAGAGAAAATTATGGTTCCGCTGATCTTTCCAATGACGAGAGACCGCGATGCTTTGGAGCTGCAATGGAATAAAACCGTGGATGCGGTATGGCAGCATTTAGAGCAGGGCAAGGATGTTGCTTTTGTCACTGAGGGCGATCCAATGATTTACAGTACATTTATTCATTTGATGAGGTTAATGGCGGAGCGACACCCTGAGGTGAAGATCGTATCCATTCCGGGCATCTCCTCTGTGAATGCATCAGCCTCACGACTGGGGCTGCCGATGGCGGATGGTGATGAGAAAATCGCCATTATTCCGGCTACGGATGACTACGATAAAATGCGGTATGCAATCGAATCCCATGATTGTATCGTATTTATCAAGGTGGCCAAGGTGATTGATCTGATGCTGCGTGTGCTAGGTGATCTTGGTTTGGTTGATAAGGCATCCGTGCTGACCAAAGTAACCTCATCCGAAGAAATGATCTGGCGGGATATTCGCGTGCTGGAGGGCCGTGAGCTGGAATACTTAACATTAATGGTGGTGAGAAAATAATGGATAAAATCTATATTATTGGAGCCGGTCCCGGCGATCCGGACTTGATTACGGTTAAAGGCTTACGTTTGCTGCAGGAGGCCGATGTTGTTCTTTATACAGATTCATTGGTTAATGAGGACCTGATTGCCAAGGCCAAGCCGGAAGCGGAGATTTTGAAAAGCGCGGGTATGGATCTTAAGGAAATGGTCGATATCATGGTGGATCGCGTACGTCAGGGTAAAATGGTTGCCCGTGTACATACTGGTGACCCGGCCGTGTTTGGTGCCATTATGGAGCAGATTGCGCTGCTCAAAAAGGCAGGAGTCGGGTATGAGGTTATTCCCGGGGTCAGCTCTGTATTTGCCTCAGCCGCGGCGATTGGTGCCGAGCTGACGATCCCTGAGCTGACGCAGACCCTGATTCTAACCCGTGCTGAAGGCCGGACGCCTGTACCTGAGCTGGAAAAGCTTAAGGACCTGGCGGCCCATCACTGCACGCTTGCCTTATTCCTTAGTGCCACACTGGTCAAAAAAGTCGTTGGTGATCTGCTGGAAGCAGGCTGGAGCGAGGATACGCCGGTTGCTGTTGTGCAGCGTGCCACTTGGCCAGATCAGCTCATCGTGCGTACGACAATCGCCAATCTGGATCAGGACATGCGTGCGAATGGGATTCGTTCCCATGCAATGATTTTGGCAGGGTGGGCGCTGGACCCGGATATTCATAGCAATGAAGAGTATCGCTCCAAGCTGTACGACAAGGAATTCACGCATCGTTTCCGCAGAGGAGTGAAGCCCTCATGATCAGCTTAGTCGAGGGTCAATTTCCACAAATTGAGCAAAATGGCGATTACGCGATTATAGCTATTACGAAGCACGGCGTCGAGCTTGCCCGCAAGCTGCAGCAATCATTTTCTCATTCAGATTTGTATTATATGTCCAAGTTTGCGCGCGGCGACGAAGCGGAGCTCGGTATTCAGCTGTTCGAAGGCAGTGTAAGAATGCTGTTCCCTGCTTTATTTCCAGCCTATAAAGGCATCATCACGATCATTTCCCTGGGTGCTGTGGTTCGAATGATAGCCCCCTTGCTGGTTGATAAGAAATCCGATCCCGGCATTGTCGTCATCGATGATAAAGGGGAGCACGTAATCAGCATGCTATCCGGCCATTTGGGCGGCGCGAATGAGCTAACCCGCGAGGTAGCTGCGGCCATCGGTGCCAGAGCTGTAATTACAACTGCTTCCGATGTGCAAAAAACGATAGCCGTTGACTTGTTCGGCCGCCGCTTCGGCTGGGTATGGGAATCCGCGGCGAAGCTGACTCCGGTCAGCGCCTCAGTCGTTAACGAAGAGCAGGTTGCCGTCGTGCAGGAGTCCGGTGAGCCGGGCTGGTGGCTGCATGATTCTCCCCTGCCTGCGACCATACGAGAATATACGTCTGTCGAGGCTGCACTTGCCGCACAGCCGCAGGCAGCGCTTGTTGTCACGCACCGTGTACTGTCTGAGTCTGAAGAGACTATACTAACCAATGGTGTGTTGTATCGTCCGAAGGTGCTTGCACTTGGCATCGGGTGCAACCGCGGCACAGCTGCCGAGGAAATTGAGGCGGTGATCACCGAAACCTTGGCTGAATTGCAGTTCTCGATCAAGAGCGTCAAGGCCATCTGCACGATTGATCTGAAGAAGGATGAGGAAGGCTTGCTTGCTGTCACTCACAAGTACAGCTGGCCGCTGGTGACATACACCCCTGAGCAATTAAACGAAATGCATATCGAGGCGCCCTCCGATACCGTACATAGGTTTACTGGCGCATATGGCGTCAGCGAGCCTGCAGCGAAGCTGTATTCAGGAGCATCCGAGCTTGCTCTGACCAAGAAGAAGTCCGGCAACGTGACGATTTCTGTCGGTCTCATCGATTTTGTGAAGATGGCCGAGAAGTCTGCACAGGAGGCTGTTGTGGTTAACGCACCAGATGCTTCAAAAGAGGTATCCACAGCAGCATCATCGGCAGTGAACAACAATCAAGCCGGGGTACAAGCCGATGGCCGATAGAAAAATCGTAATTGCCGGAACCGGAAGTGGTGTCGGTAAAACTACACTAACCATTGGTTTGATGGCGGCTCTTCGTAATCTCGGTCATCAAGTCCAAGGCTTTAAATGTGGACCTGATTATATCGATCCTACGTTTCATACCGCTGTAACCGCGCGCAGCTCACGTAATCTCGACAGCTACATGCTGTCTCACGATACCGTTAAGGAAATTTATACAAGAGCTAGCCATGACGCCGATATTTCGATCATTGAAGGGGTTATGGGGTTCTATGATGGTAAAAACCCGAAAAACAACGAAGGCAGCACCGCCGAAATCAGCATGCTGCTGGATGCGCCTGTTCTGCTGGTCGTGAACTGCCAGAGCATGGCGCGCAGTGCTGCTGCTATCGTCAAAGGCTTTCAGTGTATGGAGCCGCGGGCACGAATTGTCGGTGTGATCGCCAACAGAGTAGGCAGCGCCAATCATCACCGGATTGTGAGTGAGGCGATTGAGCAGGAATGCGGCATTCCGGTGCTTGGGTATTTGCTGCGCGACGATCAACTCTCAATGCCGGAGCGCCATCTGGGTCTCGTTCCTTCTATAGAGAGAGGAGAGCTGCAGCCGTTTTTTGACAGCTTGTCGACTTTAATCTCGAGTACCGTCGATGTTCAGCGCATTTGGGAGCTGGCGGAATCTCCTCAAGTTGAGCTCTCAGAGGACAGCCTGCGAATATTTATGCCAGTAGATAGCTTACCGCAGCCGCAGGTTACGATTGCTGTTGCCAAAGATGCAGCCTTTAACTTTTATTATCAGGAAAATATCGAGCTGCTGGAAGCAAATGGAGCCAAGTGCATCTATTTCTCCCCTCTTGCTGGTGAGCCGCTTCCCGCGGGTGTGCATGGTCTGTATCTTGGAGGCGGTTTTCCAGAGGAGTTTGCCGACAAGCTGGCCGCGGATGAAGCCGAGCACGTACGTCAGTCGATTCGCGAAGCGATTTCCGGTGGGCTGCCTACGCTGGCAGAATGCGGAGGATTCATGTATTTGACGGATTCGATAGCGAATACGAATGGTCAAACCTATCCGATGCTGGGACTGATTCCTGGTACCGTCCGCATGCAAAAGAAGCTCGCTGCTCTTGGTTATAGGGAAATTACCGGCACTGAAGGCAACTTCCTGCTGGGAGCTGCGGATAAGGCCAAAGGCCATGAGTTTCATTATTCTACGTTTCAACCCGGAGTGGCGGCAGATAAACAGACTGACGCACAGTCTCATGACAGCCAATCGGGGAGCATAAAGGCGTCAAATCCCCAACCAGAGATGGCGTTGCGTCATGCGTATGTAACGAAGGGACTGCGTGGGACCAAGCCGGAAGGCTATCTGAACGAGCAGGGAAATTTGATCGCCGGATATACACACATTCATTTTGCATCGGAGCCAGCTTTAGCACAACGGTGGGTAGAACAATGCAAGCAGTATAAGCAACTTAAAGAACATTAAAGCACAATCCAATGAGAGGGGAATCATGAATCATGTCTGTTATGGAACTGCTGCGCAAGCGGCGTGCAACTCGAAATGTTCAACCCATTGAAGTCGAAGATGAAAAAATCGATGCCCTGCTCGAAGCAGCGGCATTAGCGCCTAACGACAGACTGCGCGAGCCTTGGCACTTTTATGTGATCCGCGGTGAAGCCAAGCAGCGTTATGAGGCGCTGGCATTTTCCTATTTGGAGGAGCGGTTCCCAACCAAACCGAAGCTTGTCGAGGAGTCATTGAAGGTGCTTACCGCGACACCACTCGTCATTGTAGTAACGTCCGATGTGATCCCGAATGATCCTGCATCGTCCAAGGATAATGAATATGCCACAGCTTGTGCAATTCATTCCATGTGGCTTGCCGCAGGGGAGCTGGGACTTGGTTTTGTATGGCGGACTCGTGGGATAGGTCTGGTCCATGACGAACGGATGCATGAGTTTATCGGTTCACCTGAAAATAAAAAGGTTATCGGTACTGTGTTTATTGGATATCCGATTGATGAGCCTGCAGCAACTGCAAGAACACCTCATCGGGATAAGACGACATTTGTACAATAAGCTTTGTCTAAGTTGGGGCATTACTAAACGTCTGTATGACACAACGATCCTCATGAATATGTATGCTTAAAAGCGGTGATACCGGGCTAGGGGTGGTTTATACTGAATTGGGTAAGCTGCCTAATTTCCTGATGTTATGGTGGTAACGAGTTTGTTTCTTGGGCTTCTGCCACTCCCTTTCACGGGTACACCACCTCTACGCATATTTGCTCAGCAACAATTTTACAATGTTTACCCAGAAAGGAGGCGTAAGGAAATGAAAAAGCAGTGGGTGATATGGGGGAGTATTGGAGGCGTTGCAATCTTATCAGCTGCCTTGATATTATCGAGCGATAAGATTATAAAAGGTATTGCTCAGATAAACCAGCCGGTACCTGTAACTGTACCTGTAACTGTACCGGAATCCGCGAAGCCATTGCAAGGAGTGCCGTCCACACCTGCTTCACCTGTTGCGCCTTCGAAGACGACAACTGTCCCTGGAACCCAAGCCCCAAAGGCATCAACAAGTTCGACTTCAGCACCAAAAGCATCTTCTACTGAAATCGTCCCGACACAAACAGAAGTCATGACCACATCACCTACAGTTGCTCCCAAATCGGTTCCTAGTGTGTCCTCCAAGGCCCCAGCAGCGGAATCATCATCAGCCTCTAAAGCTTCCCCGACGCCAAACGAAGCTAAGGCTCCTTCCACAAAAGAAGTCACATCCACAACAATCACAGCGCCTACGGCTCCTGTGGCTCCAGTAACGCCAATTGCCCCCATACATGAGCACAAGTAACGGTTGCTAGAATCAGTTCCAGATTTAACGACACCACTGTAGATGTCCAACCGATCAGGGTTCTGCAATCCGATCGGAAGCTGCATAATGGGGTCCAATAGCTTCGGGTACATCGCCGAGTTTCTGATGTGCTCCCCAGGTTTCCCCCCCCCATATGCGCATTTGCAGGAGCACGGGTTTGTACGCTCTTCCTTTATCAGTTAATGAGTATTCCACGGTTATAGGTACTGTAGGAAATACTTGGCGTTGAATGACATTATGCTGCTCGAGATGACGCAGTACATCTGTTAAAGACTTGATACTAATCCGATCTACATTTCGTCGCAATTGGTGAAAACGATGTGGTCCTTGAGTTAGGGCAAAACTATCGAAATCGCTGGGGATGGGTTGACGCCACCACAGATCGCTGCTGCAATAAGTCGTCGTACTATTCCCTACGTTCAGATTCCGCTCGAAACGATTCGGCAGCATAATGAAATTTTAGCCCGTTTGTATCAATGGTTAAACGACGAAGGCTACGAAGTGGATATTGCTGCTGCGCGCAAGCTGCTCCCGCAATTAATGGATTTTAACACCTGGCTGGAAAAGCAGGGAAAGGCGAAATTTGAAGCACTCCTCCGTACGCAGCACACCTGAAATCACTGAACAGCAGCGATGCAGCCCATTGTTTGAAAGTATCCAATAAACAACAAAAGATCCGCGCATCGAGCGTGGATCTTTGTTTATGCTTTCCCAAGGTAAAACCAATTTAAGCCGCCTCTTTAGCGCCTGCTCGCTGTTTCATTTTATCAAATCTTCCCGGACCGGACAGTATGCCTGCCAGAACCCCTATTACAGCAAAGATGATAGCAATCATAAATCCATGATTAATCGCCGTACCGAGCGAGTCACGTAAGAACTCACGAATTTCCTGAGGTATGCTAGCGGCTGCACGGACTAACAATTCGGGATTGGCCAACGTATCGATTTTATCAGCAGGAATGTGGTGAGCCTCTGATCCATCCCGTATCATTTGTGCTAGCTGATTGTTTACGATAGTGGCAGTCAAGGTCGCTCCGAGTATACCGCCAATATTACGCCAGAAGCCAACAATGGACGAGCTGATACCGATGTAACGGGGGTCAACACTGTAAGCAACAGCATTTTGCGCTACGCTCATCAACGGGCCAACGGCACCAAACCCAAGCATAACCATCAAAGAAATCATATAAACAGTGGAGGCATCATGAGCAACCCTGCTGAGCAGAAAGGTAACAACGATGCCCATCAGCATGGATACGATGATCAACGACCGGAAGGAGAAGCGCGTCTGCAGGCCTCCGAATACAACGGCCCCAACCATCAGCGAGAACATCATCGGTGTCAGCAAGCCATTGGAGTTCGTGTTGCCAAGTACAGCTACAGAGAACATAGGCAAATAAGTAATGGCTGAGAACATAATGGCACCTTGGCATAAGCAGGCAATACTCGTACCGACAATCATGCGGTTGCGAAATAATTGCAGCGGCAGTATCGGTTCTTCGGCTTTTAGCTCGGTAAGGACGAACAGGAACGTGCCGATCACAGCAGTTGCGAAAAAACCGATAATTGGCCACGATGCCCAAGGGTAGCTTTTGCCGCCCCATTCCAAAGCCAACATCAACGAAATCGTGGAAACGATCAACAGAACGGTACCCAGATAATCAATCTTAGGCTTACGGTCTGAACGTGATTCCTTCAAAGCGATCAGCAGTACGAGAAAGGACAAAGCGCCAAGCGGCACATTGACGTAAAAGCACCAACGCCATCCCCAGTAATCCGACAACAGCGTGCCAATCTGTGGACCCGCAACGGAGGATATACCAAAGATGCCAGCAAAAACACCGGAAAGCTTGGCAGCCTGCTTCGGATCAGCGAACATCGTGTAGATGATCGTAAAGCTGATGGGGAAGAGAGCGCCTGAACCGATTCCCTGCAGTGCACGAAACCAGATTAACTGATCGATATTTTGCGCGAGACCGCATAATGCGGAGCCGAGAAGAAAAATAGCAATGCCAATTAAATAAAATCGTTTTCGACCGAATAAATCGGACATCTTCCCAAACACTAGCATCGTACTGGTAGCCGCCAGCATGTAGGCCGTAAAAACCCAGCTCATTTTATCAAATCCACCGATGTCCTTAATGATGTGGCTGACGGCAGCTGAGGTGATCGTATTATCAAGCGATGCCATCAACAACCCAAGTGCCATAGCCAGCAAAATAAATCCGTTCGTCCGCTTACTCATGTGATGGCGCCTCCATATTGTTGTTAATTGTACGGAGTCGTGCAATACCATCCTGCAGCACCTGGACCTGGCTCCGTATATTGCCGATACCAATCTGGATACATAACTCCTGAGTGGGACTCATGTTGGGGCCCATACGTTCATAGTCATTTTCCAAACTGAGCAGCTCCGCCTGTGACCGCTGTAAAGCATTGTTTATCCAACCAGCGACCATTTGTGGATCAGCTAATTCTCCAAAAATAAGACGAACCATGAAATCGGAACGAAGCACATTTTCCTGGATGTCGCTTTCTAGATAGCTCTGGAACTTCACCCTTCCTTGCTCGGTAATCGAATATATATGCTTGTTGGGCTTCCCTTGCTGGACAACGTTCTCCTTTGTAATTAATCCTTCCTTTTCCAGCTTGCCAAGCGTAGGGTAAATTGTGCCGTAGCTCGCATCAAAAAAGTAGGAAAATAAATTCTCAAACTTTTTTTTGATATCGTAGCCGGATTTTGGTTCAACTGCCAAAATTCCAAGTATTACATCTTGACCTGTCATAAACGGTATGCCTCCTTGATAGCTAATAAATATATTATAAACGTATGATATATATCGAATCAATATATAAACAAATGATACAAGTATATTTTTTTTGTAAAATAAATAATGAATTGTCTCTGCCGTTCTTTGCGCTGCAGCACATTTTGATAGATAATAGAAAGGGAATTTTATTACGACAACAAGCAACATTGAGAGGATGATAGGCATGAGTCAAGCTTCAGTTCAAAATGTACAATTTTACGATGAGCCGGCCATTCAATTAAATGCCGGAGGTTATCAGGCAGTTATCGTTCCGGGTCGGGGCGCTAATATGGTTGAACTGAGCCGTCCTGAGGAAGGCCTGAGCTTTTTACGCATTCCGGGTACAATCGAACAGCTTCGCGAATCAGGTCAAAGATACGGGATACCGCCTTTGTTCCCACCTAATCGGATTGAAGGGGGAAAGTTCTCCACACCTCATCGCGATTACACATTTCCACTTAATAGTTCGGATGGCAAGGTGTTTATGCATGGAATTCTCCATAAAAGACCGTGGCAGATCCAATCATCCAGTGTTCGTGAGGACGGGTCAGTTGAGGTTAGCCTATTGATGAATATGAATCGCGATGGCGATATGTTTGCCTATTATCCGCATGAATTTACATATGTATTAACTTATTTCTTATCGGAGCACGGTCTTGAACAGCAAATTCGGATTACAAATCTGAGCGATGAACCGATGCCATTGGGTGTAGGCTTTCATACTGCACTTAAAGTTCCCTTTCATCAAGAGGGTCAGGAGCAGGATTACACGCTGCGGGTATCCGTCGATAAGCAATGGGAGCTGAATTCGGAGTTTCTGCCTACGGGAGTATTATTACCGTTGGACGAAACGGACCGGGAGCTGCGTCAAGACGGTATTCGACCTACTGGCGAAGCTTATGCGAGGCATTTGACCGGGAGAGCTATCCAGCATAAGGGCTCAGACTTCTACGGAGCGGTTCTCACGGATCAGCAGCGACAAATCAGTCTGGTTTATGAGGTGGACCCATCCTTTGGGCATTGGACAATATGGAATGATGACGGTGTGAGCGGATTTATTTGTCCCGAGCCTCAGACCTGGGCAATCAATGCTCCTAATATATCTTTACCGGATGAAATTACCGGATTCCAGCTGCTGGCACCTGGTGCGGAATGGACCGCTTCAAGCCGGCTGTACGTTGAACACCAATAAACTCGGTATAATCTTACGAAGCCCGCTGCCGTTGTATGATGGCCGCGCAGCGGGACTTGCTCATCGGATATACAAAGGAGGGAACACTGATGACCTTACAAGTAGGATTCGTTGGAACCGGGGGCTTTACGCGTTTTCATTGCAATCTGTTAAGTAAAATGGAAGGTGTGCAGGTACGCGCCTTTTGTGCAACCCGCTTGGAAAAGGCAGAGCAGGCTGCGGTTGATTGGAACGGTGCTGTCGGTTATGACTCACTGACCCATATGCTGGATCAACAGAAGCTGGATGCCGTATTCGTATGCGTCCCCCCCATGGCGCACGGAGAGATTGAATATG
The DNA here is from genome assembly GCF_025567575.1 of Paenibacillus baimaensis. Taxonomy (NCBI): domain Bacteria; kingdom Bacillati; phylum Bacillota; class Bacilli; order Caryophanales; family Paenibacillaceae; genus Paenibacillus; species Paenibacillus baimaensis. The sequence goes on from NZ_JAOQIO010000077.1 coordinate 282,002, forward strand.
CGCTGATAGAACGAGGGATCCCCTTTTTGCTTGAAAAGCCGCTCGGTCTGGACCTCTTGCAGCCTGCGGACATAGCCAGTCGTATCCAAGCCAAGCCGCTTATTACCTCAATCGGTTATCATTTTCGTTATATGGATTCCACACAAAGGGCGCTTGAGCTTTTAAAGAGTCGTACTGTAGGGATGGCTCTCGGGTATTGGATGGGAAGTATGCCGAAGGTTCCATGGTGGCGCAGACAGGACGGATCAGGCGGGCAATTTATCGAGCAAACCTCGCATATGGTGGATTTGCTGCGTTATACGATGGGCGAGGTCGAGGAAGTATATGCAGCTTACGCCAACCGTGTGATGCATGAGAAGGAAGATGGAGTTACGACACCCGATGTCGGTACTGTAACGATCAAGCTGGTCAGCGGAGCGGTAGCGACAATTTCGAACACCTGCATACTGCCGGGCTCAGGTCCGATTGGGCTGCATGTGTATACGGATCAAGGCGTGCTGGAGCTGTCCGACAAAAGCTTAAAGGATATCGGTCGAGCATCTGTATGCGAGTACGCGAATCAGAACGATCCTTATATTCGTGAGCATGAAGCTTTTTTTCATGCGGTACGAACAGGTGACACGTCACGTATTTTATCAATCTACGCGGATTCCCTGCGGACGCAGACTGTAACAACAGCCGCCTTGCATTCGGCCGCATCCGGCTTACCAGTGCGCCTTGATGAATTTAGCGGATAACTCAACAGAGCTTCGGACTCGGGCTAGCCTGGCATGGGAAACGAGAGGAGTATGCTCTTAAGCATGGACACCATTACACATACATTATTCGGACTCACCTTATATGCAGCAGTGAACAAGGCAGGCTTATTGTTTACCAAACTTATTCCTTAAAGATTTTAGAATGAATGGATATATTGATGTTGGGTACGGTGGTATCGGCGACCGTCATTATGATATTTTCTGGGGCCTCTGGTCTTTGCAATTTAACCTGAAAAGTAATGACCATGCCAAACGGTTCATTAAGGCTTATGGCAAACTATTGGTCGATCAAGATCGGCTTCGACTTTGTGGGCTTCTGTCTGCCTTTAACGGTTTTAGGGGTCAGGGCTATTATGAATATTATACATCCGACTGAACTCTAACGTAACACAATAGTTCATTAAACAATCAGGACGAGGCTGCCGGCACAAACCGGAGGCCACGTTATGCCTAACGAGCAGTTATGCGTGGTGCTTTGTTGAACTTTGTTGGGGGGATTATTCTTTATTTTTCCATTATGTGTTGTGAACGGGAATGGGTAATATGCATCGCATCCTGTGGTTCGATGAGCAAGTGAGGTATGGCAAATACCCTAACAGCGGGCATTTGTCAGAACGGTTCGAGATCTCTGTGAGGCAGGCTTGCCGGGATATCGAATATTTAACAAATACGTTGGGGGCGCCATTAAGTTACAGTGCCAAACGACGTGGGTATCGCTATGAAGACCAGACCTATGTACTCCCAGCACTCTTATTGACGGCTGAGGATGTGCGGATGATCAAGGACCTCATTATCCACCTGGAACAAACGGCAGCCGTATTCGGTGTCACCCGCTTCTTGGAAGGGTCTATTGCGTTGTTGCAGCGAATCATAACGCAATTATCATATGACGACGAAACATAAAGAATCGGTGAATGGCACTATCAATATAACGCCTCCCAGATAGCCTCTCGGCATTTGCCAAGGCAGGTAGGACAAGAGTTTTCTCGTCTCACCATTAATCCAATCCTCCCAAAATTGTCGGAGGATTTTTTTGTTCCTACTTCTTGAACTGGAAATTTATTTGTGAAATTGGGCTTCAATTTGTCGAAAACACTTGACTTTTCAGGGACACCTTGAAAGCCTAAAGAGATTTAACATCGGCACGAACTATCTGCATTTCGGCGGCGGAAACTACGGCAAATGAAGTCTTGGCCGGGACATTAAGGTATAATAAACTATGTAAAAGGACGCAGAGGTTCTGATGAGATACTGGGATACGATTGTTGTAGTTTGGAGTGCAACTTGAAAAATAAAGGAGGCTGTATCGATGAGTGTCAGCTTAAACTGGATTTCAGCAGGCAATTTGGAAGCGCTTAAACAAGAGGGCGCAAAGGTTATACGAAGCGGTATCGTTGTTTTTTATCATGAAGACCAAGTATATGCGGTGGACAACCGCTGCCCACATTTAGGCTTTCCGCTCCATATGGGGAGCTTGTGCAACGGGATATTGACGTGCCATTGGCATCATGCCCGGTTTGACGTCTGCAGCGGCGGTACGCTTGATCCGTGGGCGGACGATGTTCCGTCGTATGGAGTGCGGGTCGAGGGCGGCGAAGTGTGGGTAAATCCGGTTTCCAGAAGAGCTGAAGGCGCGGAAAAATATAAACATAAACTGAAAGAAGGACTCGAG